>JBGSNB010000070.1:0-29794 GCA_041739835.1 Parvularculaceae bacterium
CCGCACCGGCTGCCGCGTCGATAAAGGACGGCGCGACCAATTCCGCGAGAGCATGCTCGGCCGCGAATCCCGCGCCGCCGCGCGCCGCAATAATTCGCCCGACATCGCCCACGAAAACGCAGGCGTTCGCCGAACCGCCGACGCACACATAGTCGACTGTCATTTCCGTGATTTCGACGCGCGCGGCGTCGAAAGCGGCAAGCCATGCCGTCAGCATGGATTTTGAAACGGCGAAGGCGGCGCGTGCGGTCGCGCCTGCAACGATGATATGGAGATCGTCAACAGGTTCAGCGAGTTCATCGTCAAGGAGAAAGGTGGCCGCCGCCATCAGTTTTGAAGATTGCTTGGGCGGCGCGGCGATGGCTCGCATTGCAACCTGCTCGCCCGGCAGAACCGCGACCTTGCGTATTTCCGGCCCAAAGCAATCGGCGATCGATTCAAGTCCGGCGACATTGGCGACGCGTCCCGCCTCATTCAGGACGCCGCCGGCGAAACTGCCCCAGGCGACAGGCTCATGCGGCCTTTGGCCAAGCTTATAAATCACGAGGTCGGTCAAAACTCGTCTCCGAATGCGCGCGCAAGCAGTCTCGGCGCCTTGCCGTCGGCGGCTGCCTCCGCCTCGAACAGCAGGGTTTCTTCCATGGCGCGACCATTAAGTTCAAGCCTGACCCGGGCCCTGATCAGCGAGGATTTGACTGCGCCGGCGGGAATAGCCGGAAGCGGGGACGGCAACGACGACGGATCGACGGCGCCACCCGGCGGAATCGCGGCGATTGCCGCCCTGATATCGTCAATCGAAGCATCAGAGCCGGCGCCAAGCAGCGCCTTCAGCAACGGCGCGTGGACCTCCTGGACGAAGTTCAGATTGATGGCCGGCTGCTCGGTACGGTCAAGCGCGCATAGATAGGGACGGATCCGCAAATAGACCTCGCGTGACACGCTGTCCATCGCGCGAAGCTCCGACAGGGAAGCGATCAGTCCGCCCGAGGTCCGATAGGGAACAGGCAATGCCGTGTAAAATCCGTCTTCTGCGCCTTGACCCTGAGGATTACCGTCCGAGTCGATGAAATCCGCGATCACCTCGGACAGCTTGCGCGCTTCACCTGAGCCGACGCCAATCGATTCCGCGAGGTCCACGAATGACTCCATTCCTGCCGGGTCGGCGACGAAATTGCCTGCTAAACCAGTGACAAGGCCATTGACGTTGAAGCATCGCGATGCGTCTTCGAAAACAAGCGATGCGACGCCGCCGTTGAATGGCAGTTCCAGTTGTTGCGCGAACAAGCCGTCCCCCGCAGCCATCTTCGCAGGCGCAGTCGCGAGATATGTCTTGAGGATCGACTGCGCGATCTTTTCGGCGGCGGCGGCGGCCCAAAGGAGTTCCGAGCGCGCGCGTTCAGCCGAGGCCCGGCGAACGCCGGACGTCACGATATTCGTGATTGAAAGCAGAATGAACGACAAGGTCGCAACTAGCAGCAGGACGATGACCAGCGCCGCGCCGCGCTGGCGAGCGGCGGTCTTGCGAAGCGCGTCGGTCATTGCCCGACCTCGCCGATCCAGAAAACCTGCTCCAAGTCGCCGAACCGTTCGGTCGCCAAGGTCAGCCGCACCGCCATCGGCGGACCGGATAAGCCAGGCGACGGCCACAGATCCGCCCAGGTCATTCGTCCGCCGACTTCGCCGGCGTAAAATCCGATCGCCGCATCACTAACATCGTTGATCAGCACACGGTCGGTCCGCGGCTGTCCGCGCGCATCGTCAAGATATGGCCTGGTGCGGCGCACGAGCGATTCGCCGACGACGAGATATTCAACCGCCTGCAAAGTCGACCTTGGGCTGCGGTCTTGCGGATTATTCCAACCCCGCCGGACAAACGCCATCAATATCCGCTCGCCTTCTCTTGCGGGGCGAAGCGCGAGCCCGGCGCCGCCAACAAACGCCGACGGAAAGGCATTGCCGTATTCGTCGCGAATGACCCTTGGCGCGACCAGCGCCAGATCTTCCTTGATCACCAGCCGCGCGATCTGAAGGTCGCGGATCGAAGCGTCTGCGCGCTCCAATTGCTCGCGGCCCTCGACCGACAGGCGTAACGCATAGACGGCTGCGCCCGAGATCATCGCGAATATGAGAAGCGCGACGAGGAGTTCGGGCAAGGTCAGGCCGCGTTGCGACAATCTCGTCATTGCTTGGCCCGCAGAGTGCCGATCCTTGCGATAAGTTGCGCATCTCCGGCGCGGGTCACGGAAATTTCGATCCGCAACAGGTCGTTATTCGCCTCAACGACGACTTGCCTTACGGTCCATTGGCGTCCGCCTGCATCGACAGTGATTTCCTCCTCGCCCAGATCTGGCGGCGCCAAGCGAAGCAGTGCCGCCGCTGCATGATTGTCGGCGACAATGCCGCCGATCAGCCGGTCTCGCTCGGCCGCGGCGAAACGTGCGCTTTGGGCGATCATCGCATAGGCCGAGATCACGACAGCCGAGAGGATTGCGAGGGCGACCAGCGTCTCAACAAGCGTCAGGCCGTGCTGGCGGCTATGCATCCTGCTTCACCGAAACGGATGCTGCTTCGGTCACCGTCACGACCCATGCGCCGTCGGGACTAGCGAATTTCGCCCGAAAAGGGATCTGCGACCCCAATGGATCCAGCAGTATGAATATCACGCCGTCATTTTGTTCGTCATCAGTTTCTCGCACTTCACCGCCGAGCGCCCTTGCATTTTCGCTCGTGTTGTCAGCGACCTCGACCGACAGGACGCTCCGCGCATCAATATCGGCGCGGCGGAGTAACCGTTCACGCGCCGGCTCTCCCCATTCCCCGGCACTCAGCACCTGAAACTCATATCCCTGCGCATCAATGGAGATTCGCAAATCGTCGCCGTTCGCGATTACTTCATCGAAGGCTGACTGCATCCGCGCGGCGAAGCGTTCGGCATCTTCGCGCACGTCAGGCCTCGATGGCGGCGCGTTCAGCAGGACCACCGTCGAAGCCAGCGCAAGGATGACGATGACCACAAGAAACTCGATCAGCGTCAAACCCTGTTGGTGTCTTCTGGCTAATCTTGTGGCGACCAATTTACAATGTCCGCGTTGACACCCTCGCCGCCGGGTTCGCCGTCGGCGCCGTAGGAGAAGATGTCGATCGGCCCGTGCTCGCCGGGCTGACGATACCGATAGGGATTGCCCCAGGGGTCAATCGGCAGCGTGCGCAGATAACCGCCCGGACGATATCGTTCCGATTGCGCGTCGCCGGCCGGCGCCGTCACCAACGCCTCAAGCCCCTGTTCCGTCGTCGGATAATTGAACATATCAAGCCGATACTGGTCGAGCGCGTTCTCGATCGACCCGATATCGATCTTAGCTTTGCGGGAAGCGGCGCGATCGCGCTCGGGCAGCACGTTGACGACGACAAGCGCCGAGATAAGCGCAAGAATCGACAACACAACCAAAAGTTCGATCAGCGTGATCCCGCGCTGGCGGCGGCGGTCGCATCGTTTATTCAGGTCGATCGGCATCAGGGACTCCGTTTGAAGGCCAGGATATCAGCCCGCTGCGAGGCTGTTGAGACGCAAGATCGGCAGAAGTATGGCGACGACAATGATCATCACGGCGCCGCCCATGGCGATGATGATCGCAGGCTCAAGCAGCCGCAAGGCGATTGTAGATGCGGTGTCGAATTCCTCTTCAAGTTGAATGGCTGACTTGTCGAGCATCAAGGGAACAGCGCCGGCGCGCTCGCCGGCTGCGATCATGTGCGTCATCATCGGCGGCAGCACATTGGCGCGCTTTAACGCCGCCGCGAGCGACGAGCCTTCGCGCACCTGATTGATCGCGCCGTCGAGTCGATCGCGCATATGACTGTTCGCCATGGTGCGCTGTGCGCCCTTGAGACTTTCCAGCAAAGGCGCGCCGCCGGCAAATAGCGTCGCCAGCGTGCGCGCGAATCGCGCGCCGTCCAGCGCGCGCAAAAGCTTGCCGACGACCGGAATCGTCAGCATCCGGCGATCGACGGCGAGCTTGAACGGCGCGGAGCGCATCCCTTGCCAAATGCAGACGCCGGCGAGAAGGGCGCCGACAACCAGATAAAGACCATAGGCGCCCAGGAATCCGGATATGCCGATGACGATTCGCGTCACCAACGGCAATTCCACGTCGAAAGTCTGAAACTGCTCGACGATTTTCGGCACGACCTGCGTCATCAGCGCGGTCACGACAACGCCCGCGATTGTCGCAAGCGCCGCAGGATAGATGAGCGAGGCGATCGCTTTGTTCATCATCGTGCGGTTCTTCTCGAGCATGGTTGCGAGCCGGTCGAGGACGCCGGAAAGATCGCCGGAAATCTCGCCCGCCGCCACGACCGCTCGATACAGATCCGGAAACGACTTCCCGTCTTCGGCCAGCGCGTCGGCAAAGCGCCATCCTTCGAGCACGCGCTCCCGAACGGCGAGCAAACGCAGACGGGACCCCTGTTTTTCAGTCTGCAACGCCACGGCGTTCAATGCCTCTTCCAGCGGCGTCGCGGCGCCGATCAGCACGGCCAGCTGGCGCGTCAGATTGACGAGTTCGGAGCCGCCGATCCGGGGCGTCGCCCTCGCCCCTGCAACAGCCCTTGCTCTCGGAGCGGAAATTGAGACGGGCGTCAACTGCAAACGGCGAAGCTCGCGGCGCGCCAGACGCGCGGACTCCGCATTGACGACGCCCCGCTTGGACTTGCCGCCGAAATCCAGCGCTTCGTACTCAAACGACGGCATCCTCCTCCTCCTGTCGAACGACCCTGAGGACTTCCTCGATCGACGTTACGCCGTCGATCACATGCCGAAACCCAGACGCCGCCAGCGTATCCGCGCGCCGGAACGCATGATCCGCCAGGGCCTGTTCGGTCGAATCTTCATGGATCAGCCGACGCAAGGTTTCATCGACGACCATCAGTTCATATAAACCGATCCGCCCTTCATAGCCTGTGTGACCGCATCGACCGCACCCAACAGGACGGCAGACTTTTGACACTTCGGCGGAAGCGAGACCAAGCAAATTCCTTTCGGCGTCATCGGGCTCATATGGCGCCTTGCAGGCGGGACACAGGCGCCTCACCAGCCGCTGCGCAAGAACAGCGGCGACGGTTGACGACAGGAGAAACGGCTCCGCGCCCATATCGCGGAGACGCGTGATCGCGCCGACCGCGGAATTCGTGTGGACAGTCGATAATACCAGATGCCCGGTCAGGGCCGCCTGTATGGCGATTTCGGCGGTTTCAACGTCGCGGATTTCGCCGACCATCACGATGTCGGGATCCTGGCGAAGGATCGCCCTCAACCCGGTCGCGAAAGTCATGCCGACCTTCGGATTGATTTGGGTCTGCCCGACGCCGTCGATTGCATACTCGACCGGGTCCTCAACGGTCAGAATGTTCCGCGAGGGTTCATTCAGCAGCTTCAGCGCCGCATAAAGCGTCGTGGTCTTGCCGGAACCGGTCGGGCCGGTGACGAGAATGACCCCGTTTGGACGCGCGAGCGCCAGTCGCAAGCGCCGCAGCGTCTCCGCAGGCATGCCGAGCCTATCGAGATCGAAACTCGCTTCTTCCTTGTCAAGAATGCGCATGACGACCCGTTCGCCAAACCGCGCCGGCAAAGTCGAGACGCGCACGTCGATCAGCTTGCCGCCGAGCGACAACGAAATGCGCCCGTCCTGCGGCAGCCGCTTTTCCGCAATGTCGAGGCGCGCCATCACTTTGACGCGGCTGGTCAGAACCGGCGTCATTCGCGCCGGCAACGACAAGATCTCTCGCAATACGCCGTCAATCCTAAGCCGGATGGAGAGCGTTTTTTCATAAGGCTCGATATGAACGTCGGACGCCTTGAGCTTAACCGCTTCCGCGACAATTGCGTTAATAAGCCGGATTACCGGCGCGTCATCCTCTGTGTCGAGCAGGTCTGCGGTCGTCGGCAGGCCTTCAGCAAGCGCAGCCAGGTCGTCTTCGTCACTAGCCAGATTGAAATCGTCCGCCTTGATGCCTGCCGCCGAATATATTTCAGAAAGCCGCCTCTCGAAGGCGTCCGCCGGCATCTCGTCGACAGAAATCGGAGCGTTCACGACGCGGCGCACCTCGATCAAGGCGAATGGATCGGGGCGACCGCGCGACCCGATCCGAGCAGGACGCGCATCTGCGTCAAGAACGACAAGGCCGTTCTCTTTTGCAAATGCATATGCCAGTCGCGTCTTCTGCGTTGCCGCGATGTCGGTCATTGATCCGTCGGCGCTGTTTCGGCGGCGCCCGTCACCTGCTCGATGAGGCGCTCAAGTTCGCTTTGCGGACTGCCCGTGCGAAGTCTTTCGCGCGCATTGATGTAATCGAGTTTCTTGCCGGTCACCGCCCCGGCGGCTTCGCGGTCCCGAATGATCGTCGGGCGAAGGAAGACCATCAGATTGCGGCGCTCGCGCGAGCGCGAGGAAGATTTGAAGAGGTTCCCGGCGACAGGAATGTCGCCGAGCAGCGGGACCTTATCTTCGATCACCTGATCGTTTTGATCGACAAGGCCGCCGATGACGAGAATATCCCCGTCATCGACGAGCGCGGTCGTTGTGATTTCCCGCTTGTTTGTGATGAGGTCGGTCGAATCCGCGATGATCTGGCCGGCGACGCTCGATGTCTCCTGACGGATCTGCATTGTGACCGTGCCGCCTTCATTGATTTGCGGCGTGACTTCGAGAATGACGCCGACCTGCTCGCGCGACACTGTCCGGAACCTGTTGTCGAGATCGGCGCCGACCGCCTCGCCTGTCGTGATCGGGATTTCCTGCCCGACCGAGAGTTTCGCTTCCTGATTGTCGAGCGTCACGACCGAGGGGAACGAGAGCACGTTCGATTCCGTATCGCGCTTCAGGGCGGTCAGTACGGCGCCAAAGACGGCGTCATTGCCGATCCTGCCGCCGGCGCCGCCGATGAAGCCATTCGTCGACAATAGCGAATTGATGGCGGTTGTCGCCAAGGTGTTGCTAAGGGTCGTGTTTGCGCCGTTTCCGTTTCCCGACGACGTATCGCCAGCATCGCCATTCAGCAGGTCGGGGTTGAGAAGCAAGGCGCCGGCGGCGGCTAGAATATTCGGCGAGGCGCTGGAGAAGTTGGTCGCAGTGAAGGGAACCCGCTTGCCATCAAGGGGCGCCAGGAAATATTCAACGCCGAGGGCGCGAGCAGTGCGATCCGAGACCTCGACAATAATAGCCTCGATCTGCACCTGAGCGCGGCGCGTGTCGAGTTGCTGCACGACCTTGCGAAGAGTTTGCTGAATATCGGCGTCGCCGGAAATGATCACCGAGTTCGTCGCCTTGTGAAAGGAGATGTTCGCGCGCCCCGCCGCGGCGGGCGCCGTCGCGCCCTGCGCCGCGGCAATCGCTTCCGCCTGCGAACTTGCGATTTCCTTCAGCAATTTTGCCATGTCTTCGGCATCCGCGTGATTTAGCGCGATGACCGACAAATCCGTTTGCGTCCGACCGATCCGGTCAAGTTCGTTCACAACGCCGACAAGGCGCGACAGGATTGCAGGTTCGGCGCGGATCAATACGCTGTTGCTTGCGCCGACCGGAACGACGCTGACCTTGGACGCTGAAGTTGCGCCCTCTTCCGAAATTTCCTGTGCAAGATTGGTGACAACGCGTGCGACTTCCGAAGCGGATGCGTTCTCGAGGGGAATGGTGCGATAGACCGTGGTGTCGCGATCAAGCTGCGACAACACCTCGCGCAATCTTGTGATGTTATCAGCAGAATCGACAAGGATGACGGCGTTGCCGCTTCGGACCGGCGCCACGACGCCTCTCTCGGAAATGATCTGCGAAAGATTTGCGGCCGCTTCGCGGGCGTCGACGTGATTGAGGCGCACAATCTGGGTCACGATATCGCCAGCGACGCCTTCTCCGACCGGTCCGGCGGCGCGAGATCCTTCCTGCACGGGAATAATCCGGTAGCTATTGCCGCTGATTGGCGTCGCCGTGAACCCGGTGACGCGCAGCGCCGCCTGAAACAACTCCCATGCTTCATCTGGGCAAAGCCCGCCATTTGGGCCGGACTTGATGGTGATGCGCCCTGCAACACGCGGATCAAGAACGAATTTCTTTCCCGTGCGCAAGGCGATCTCATCGACGACGGATCGGATATCTGCGTCTTCGAGATTGAGCGCCTCGCCGCAATTCTCCTGTGCGAACGCGCTGCCGATGAGGACGGATGCGGCGCTGCAGATGCCGACAACGATTTTCATCCAATATTACCCGATCACTGGTCCAAAGCGGCTTGCGGGAGCGCGATGGTCACCGGCATGACGACGCCGTCTCGTTCGACACTGATCGTAACGGACGATTTTCCTTCGAGCATGGCAAGAGTTTCGAGCCCCCGCGCGATATTCCTGTCGATCGGCTGATTGTCAACGGCGACCAGCGTGTCGCCGGCTCTTAGTCCAAGATTTTCAAAGGCTTCAATATCGCCTGCGGGTTGCAGGATGAGGCGCAACCCGCCGACGTCGTCGGTTTCGGGGAGCGCGACGACAAGCGAACCGATCGTCGCCATACCTTCGCCCAAATCCGCCGATGCGCCAGGGTCGCCCTGCAAATCCGCGATCGGCGGGACGCCGCCAATCTCTTGGTCCCGGTTGATCAGGCGCAGTCTCTCGCGGATGCCGTTGCGCAATATGACGACATGGTCCTGATAAACACGTTCGAGGGTGACCCCTGCGGTGATCGCATCGCCGACCCCGAACCGCCCCTGATTTTCGTCCGAGATCCCTATGATGGCGACGCCCCCCCGGTCATCGACCCAGGTCCCGTGCAGTTTCAAATTGAGGGTCGTTTCGGCGAGATTTGCGGCGGTTTCGGCGCTGGCCGGGGCTGCCGGCGCTGATGCGGCCCGAAACGGGTTGACGGGACCTGCAGCTACCCGCTCGATCGGCGCCGCCCGCGCAATCTGTTTGGCAGGCGGAGGCGTGATCGGGCCAAGCCCAATCCAGAAGAGTCGGCCCAGCAAGACGCCTGTCGCGAAAACCAGCAGGATCTCGGCAAGAGTAATCAGACGACGGTCGGAATGGGCGCGCCGGCCGGCGGCCGCGCGAATGAGTTGCGGCAGACGGATCACCGCCCGCGCAGGTTCGAAACCATCGATCCTGAACACCGCCAAGGTTCTCAACCGATCCCTTCGCCGCCGGCGCCAGCCGGCAAGAAGTCCAACACTATCAAAAACTAAGGACGCCGCCCATGGCCGGCTGCCGCGCCGCGCCCTATTAGCGCAGGAAGACGGACAAGAATGTGACAAATTCCAGAAAAAGCGCACTGCCCAAGGCGCGTCGGCGCGTTTTGGCTTTTGGACTGGCCGGCGGCGGGCGGATCGGTGATAGCTTGCAGAGCCTTAATCTTCAGGCGAGCTCCGAATGCTGATACCGACCTCGCCCGTTGCTGTTTATTATCTTGCCTTCGCCTTGGTCGGCGTCATCGTCGGCAGTTTCCTCAATGTCGTGATACATCGAGGGCCGCATCTGTGGCGGCTCGTTGACGGCGAACCCCGTGGCGGGCTCGCTTCGCCGCAATCATATTGTCCTTCGTGCAGGACCCCGATCCCGGCATGGCGGCTCATTCCGGTTATCAGTTACGTCGCTCAGCGTGGCCGCTGCGCCAGCTGTCAGGCGTCAATTCCGCTCCGATACCCGATCGTCGAAATCCTGGGTGCCGTTGTCGCGACCGCGGCATTGGTGGCGTTCGGCGCTTCCCTGACCGCCATCGCCGTGGCGATTTTCGGCTGGGCGCTGATCGCACTCGCATTCATTGACCTCGAAACGGGTTATCTTCCTGACGCAATTACGCTTCCCCTGATCTTCGTCGGGTTGGCGACGAATTCATTCGGAGCCGTCGTATCATTTGCGGCTTCGCTCAGCGGCGCCGCCGCTGGGTTCGTCGCCTTTTGGCTGATCGGCGCCGTCTTCAAGGCGCTGCGGGGCAAGGACGGTCTTGGCCATGGCGACAAGAAATTGCTGGCGGCGATCGGCGCATGGGGAGGCTGGATGTTGCTGCCCGCAGTGGTGCTGATCGGCGCGCTGGCGACGCTCGGCGCGATTGGTGTCGGCAAGTTCCGCGGCGAGACAATTTCGACGGGTGCGCCGGTCCCGTTCGGCCCTGGATTGTGCGCCGCCGGTTTCAGCAGTCTCCTCGCGTGGCGTTGGCTGTTCAGCGGCCTTTGAATTGCGGCTTGCGTTTCTGCATGAGCGCCATAACGCCTTCGCGGCAATCCTCCGACGCGATCGCGGTTTTCTGCAGCATCGCCTCAAACGCCATCGCATTCCTGAGGCCCTGCTGAGCCGCGGCGCGGAATGCGCGCTTGGTGAGGTTCATCGCAATAGGCGCCCGCTCCGCAATCGATTGCGCCCAGCCGATCGCATCCGGGACGACATCAGCGTCAGATACGACGCGATTGACGAGACCAAGCTCGGCGCACCGCGCCGCCGGGATCTTCTCCGCCTCGATCGCCAACTGATATGCGCGCGCATAGCCGACCTCCTGCGTCAGCAGCCAGGACAGGCCGCCGTCAGGAACAAGACCGATATTGGAGAACGCGCTCATCAGATAGGCGCCCTCGGCGATGACGCGCAAGTCGCAGGTCAAGGCGAGCGTCATGCCGATGCCGGCGGCGGGACCATTGATCGCGGCGATTGCCGGCTTGTCGCAGCCCTGGATGATCGTCAGGAATGCGCCATATTCCGCATTGAGGACATCCTCAACGCTGCGTTGATGCGATGCGTCCGTCACGTCGGCGCCGGCGCAAAATCCCCGCCCCTCGCCCGTGATGACAAACACCCGGACCGCCGGATCCGACGACGCGCGGCTCACGGCATCGAGCAGATCGCGGCGCATCTCGGCGTTGAAGGCGTTCAGCGCCTGCGGGCGGTTTAATGTAATCAGCGCCACGCGGTCTGAGCACATTCTGTAATTGACGGTCATGCGGAAGTCCCTCCGATTTCGGTTGATGAATTTTCGGCGAAGCGGGCTGCCGAGCCAAGGACGATTGGCAGCGCCGCTTATGACAACCCGGTGATCTGGCCGAAACCGCCGACCCGGCTGGCCTCGACCATCCATTGGGGCTATCAGACGGCCACCCACCCTATGGAGAAAAGAAATGTCCGAGAGCCGCTTTTTCCGCGAAGACTGCTACATCGACGGCAAATGGGTCGGCGGTCGGGACCGCATCAGCGTCAACAACCCGGCTACTGGCGAGGTTATCGGTTCTGTTCCGAAACTCGGTCGCGCCGAAACCGCGCTTGCGATCGATGCGGCTCATGCGGCGTTCCTGCTCTGGCGCGAGAAGCCTGCGGCTGAACGCGCCGATCTTTGCCGAAAATTCTACCAAGCCCTGATGGACAACCAGAAAGAACTGGGCCGCATCCTGACGATCGAAATGGGCAAGACGCTCAAAGAAGCGATGGGGGAAGTCGCCTACGCGGCAGCGTTCTTCAAGTGGTTCGGGGAAGAGGCCAGGCGCATTTACGGCGACGTCATTCCTTCGCCATGGGCTGGCAAGCGCATCATTGTAACGAAGGAGCCGGTCGGCGTCGTTAGCTCGATCACGCCGTGGAATTTTCCGACGGCGATGATCGCCCGCAAGGCGGCGGCGGCACTCTCCGCCGGATGCACGATTGTCGCAAAGCCGGCGAGCCAGACGCCTTTCTCGGCAACTGCCTATGGCGTGCTCGCCGACGATGTCGGCATTCCGCACGGCGTTCTCAACATCATTACCGGCTCGGCTGCGCAGATAGCCGACGAGATGTGCGAAAATCCGAAAGTGAAAAAGATCACTTTCACGGGCTCGACCGAAATTGGCAAGAATCTCGCTTCGAAAGCGATGAAACACATGAAGCGCGTGTCGATGGAGCTTGGCGGCAACGCGCCCGTCATCATCTTCGATGACGCGGATCTCGACCGTGCGGTCGAAGGCGCAATGATCAGCAAATATCGCAATTCCGGCCAGACCTGCGTCTGCGCCAATCGCATTCTCGTGCAGGCAGGCATTTATGATCGTTTCGCCGAGAAATTTGCGGCGGCGGCGTCAAAATTGAAAGTCGGCGACGGAATGGATGAAGGTGTCGAGCAAGGGCCGCTGATTGACGACAGCGCCGTGGCCAAAGTCGAACAGCATATTGAAGATGCGACTTCGAAGGGCGCCAGGGTGATCGCCGGCGGCAAGCGCCATGCGAAAGGGCGTTCCTTCTTCGAGCCGACCGTCCTGCGCGACGTCACGTCCGCGATGCTGATCGCGCGCGACGAGACATTCGGTCCGGTCGCGCCGCTCTTCAGGTTTGAGACCGAGGAAGAGGCGATCGCGATGGCGAATGACACTGAATACGGACTAGCTTCCTATTTCTTCACCAAGGACCTTGGGCGCGCGTTCCGCGTCATGGAAAAACTCGAATACGGCATGGTGGCGATCAACGAAGGAATTCTGTCGACTGAGGTTGCGCCGTTTGGCGGCGTAAAAGAGTCGGGGCTTGGCCGCGAGGGCTCGAAGTATGGCGTCGAGGACTACATCCATACGAAATATGCTCTGTTTGGCGGATTGACGAAGTAGCCGTTAACCATTCGTTAACCGCCACGAATCAACCTGCGCTTACCAGAACGTAAGGCGGGGGTCTCGGGCGATGAGCCGCGCGACGAATATGTCGGTCGAAGACTTATTCAAGAGCCTCGGCGAGACGCCGATGACGCGTCGCGCACGCGCCGATAGCGTATTTCGACGCCTTCGCGAAACCGAGGAGGATGAGTTCCTCGGCTCGTTCATTCGATCGCCGAAGAAAGTGAAATCGAAGCCGACGCCTGCCGAATCCGAGTAGACGCCGCCCGTCATTTTTCCCTTACTGATTGCAATGATCGCCCTGCGCTTGACCGGCCAGTGCGCCGGGGCGCAGTCTTGCGCCGCGATTGCTTCCGGGGGTTTCTATGGGCGCTGCCGTCAAATTTGCTTGCGCCGTATTTGGGTTGACCGTTCTGGCGGCATGCGCCGGCGATCCGCGCGCTGATCTCAGGGTAAGCCAACTGAGAGTGACGCCGAGTCAAACGACGGCCGGGTCCGAGGTTACGCTGGAAACAGAAATAACCAATGTTGGCGACGGCGCCGCTGGCGCGCCGGCCGCGCTTGAGATCGACATTTACGCAAACGACAACGCGTCGCAGCCCTTCGTGAACCTCTATGGCTGGCGGCAAGAAGAAGACGATCGCCTGGCGCCAGGCGGCGCGGTCGGCGACAGGAGGGAAAATGTCGAAATACCGACGGATCTGACGCCCGGCAACTACGCCGTTTGCGGCTACGCAGACCCCGATAACGAAGTTTCCGAGACGATCGAAGACAACAACAAGAAATGCGCGTCGCTTGCCATTATCGCCGGGCCGGCCATTCGCGCCGACCTTGTGATTGAGAAGGTGACGCCGCTCGATTACGTCGAGGCGAGCCGGAAGGTGAAAATAAAAATCCGGAACGCCGGGACTCAACCAGCGAGCGGCTTCAAGATAAAGGCCTTCCGGCGATCGCCGCGCCAGCCGCTCTTGCTGACGGAATGTCCGATCACAGAGGGCCAACTCAATTCTGGAAGTCCCGCCTCTTGCGGCGATCTAGCCAGACGCGAAGCGATCGCCCCCGGCGCTAGCGCCGAACTCACTGGGTACTTCGCCTATGTCGTCGCGGATGGCGCGGAATTCCTGCGCCAGCCCGTCAGGTCCGATTATGCCAAGCCAGCGGTTAGCCGGACGATCGACTTCATGGTCGATGGCTGCTTTCCACCGAAAGACGGCAGTTCCGTTTACTGCCAGATCAAGGAAATTGACGAAATCAACAATTTCCGGGAAGCCGCATTTAAAGTCCGCTGATCAGCGAACGTCGCGAAGAACCGCCGTAAACCGCCTGCGCGCGTTCAATAAACGCATCCGACATTCTCAGGAACGCCTTTTCGAAGACCGCCTGCGCCGTCGCTTGAAGCACAAAATTGCGGAATTCGAATGCGATCGAGAAATCTACAGTCGATCCGCCATCCGGACTGTCTTGGAACGCCCATGAGTTCGTCAGCGACTTGAATGGGCCGTCGACATACTCGACTTCAATGCGCCGCGATATGCGGTTGAGTTTAACCAGGCTGCGAAATTGTTCGCGAAATACGCGGTAGGAGACAATCATGTCCGACGATACAAGTTCGATTTCCTCCGCGGCGCGGCGCCCTGTCACCCGCAGCGCAACGCACCACGGCAGAAATTCCGGATAGCGTTCGATATCGGCGACGAGGGCGTACATCTGTTCAGCTGTGTACGGAACTTCGGCCAACGTGCGGCGCGCGGTCACGCCGCCTCCGCGCTTTTGGCGCTGCGCGCGTAACCGTCGAACAATTCGAGCATTCGCTCCTGCCAGTCCGATACAGGTCTTGGAGTCTCATATAGCGGCGCAAGGGTCGCCGAACGCTGCCACATGAACGACGACATGACGACATAATCCGAGAGATTGGCGGCGCGTCCGCCGAGAAAATCGGAGACGCCGAGCGGCGCCGATAGCAACGCGAGCGCGGTCTCCATGCGCTGCGCGGCATCGGGCTGGTTCGCGTATTCCTCAAGCGTCCTGCCGAAGCGCGCTTCCCGCATTCGGCGGATATAGGCTTCGTCTCCGGGCGCAGCGGCGGCGAGAATACGCAGCATGATGAGCGGGCCGATCGCCGGAAAAATCGCTGAGCCGAGCCACGCGCCGTAGAACGCCGCGGTTGATTTTTCAGAGGGTGAAGCGACGAGCGGCCTGTCCCGATATTTGCGGTCGAGGTGGTCGAGAATGACCGGGCTGTCCTTGATCATCACGCCGTCGTCGATCAGGACCGGCACTTTTCCATATTCCGGGTCCGGATATTTCGACTTGTCGGCAAAATTGACCGGCTTCGTCTCAAACTTCAGGGATTTGTGGAGCAGCGCAAATTTCACCAGCCAGCAATAGGGGCTCGGACGCACGTCTTCGTCGGCGAGGGCGAGATCATATAGGACGCGCGCCATTTCAGGTTCGCGCCTCACGCGCGGCCTTCAGTCTCGCGAAGTCCGCACCGGCATGATGTGAGGAGCGCGTCAGCGGGCTCGCAGCGACCATCAAGAATCCCTTCGCCCGCGCGATCGTCTCGTAGGAGCTGAATTCCTCCGGCGTGACAAACCGATCAACCGCCGCATGTTTGCGCGTCGGCTGCAAATATTGGCCTATTGTGATGAAATCGACGCCGGCTGAGCGCATATCGTCCATCACCTGCATGACTTCCTCGCGCGCCTCGCCAAGGCCGACCATGATCCCCGATTTGGTGAATAGGGTCGGTTCGCGCTCCTTCACTTTTTCCAGGAGCCGCAGCGAATGAAAATAACGGGCGCCGGGGCGGATCGAGAGGTATAGTCGCGGCACAGTTTCAAGGTTGTGATTGAAGACATCCGGCCGTGAGTCGATGACGGTCTCGGCGGCGCCATCCTTCCGCAGGAAGTCAGGCGTCAGGATCTCGATTGTCGTGGCGGGATTGAGTTGGCGAACGGCACGAACAACCTCGGCGAAATGACCCGCGCCGCCGTCGATCAGATCGTCGCGATCGACCGATGTAATGACGACATGCGAGAGGCCCATCTCCGCGACCGCGCGTGCGACATTTCGAGGCTCTTCCAGGTCGAGCGCGCCGGGGAGTCCCGTTTTCACATTGCAGAATGCGCAGGCCCTTGTGCAGGTATCTCCCATGATCATCATGGTCGCGTGCTTCATCGACCAGCATTCGCCGATATTCGGACAGGCGGCTTCTTCGCAAACGGTGTGCAGGTTTTTCGAGCGCACGATCTCGCGCGTCTCGGCGTAACCTCTTGATGTCGGCGCCTTGACGCGGATCCATTCCGGCTTGCGCAGCAGCGGCGCGTCGGGCCGATTCTGCTTTTCAGGATGCCGCGCTGTGGGTTCGCCGCGTGTAAGGTCAATGATCGTCGCCATGACGCTCATTTAGCAGCCGCGAGGGGTTAATGGTAGGGCCCGGCAAAGCGGCAATGGGCGGCGCGACGCCTGTCCTCTAGCTCCGACGCAAGGCGAGCGTCAGATCATTCGTTCGACCGACTCGACCACTTCGTCGAAGGGACGATGGATGATGGCGCCGTCGAGCGGCTCGCCAAGCGACAGGTTGATCGCTTCCCAAGCGTCGATCGATCGTATCATCTGAGGGTCAGAACTGACCGTCGCCAGTTTTGACGCTTCCGTCGAAAATTTGACGATCTCGCGGCTGACCGGCAGGCGCAGCCAGCGCCAGACGCGGCGATCGAGTTCGCCATTGATGTAGAGATTCCAACGCTCGTCGCGGTCGCCATACTCAATCGCGAAAAACAGCGTCTTGAAATCACCGGCGTCGGCAAAAACAAGGACGCCGTTTTCATGTTCGAAATAGCGTGGGGCGCGCGCAAGATTGAGAAAGGAAAGCTCCCCGAAGCCGCATCTCAAATCGGCGGCGGCGCGGCGCTTTTCGATAGTGCGCGCTTCGAATTCGGTGACGAGGCCCGGCCACGCCTGGCGGCCGACAAGATAGAGACCGCCGCCGCCGACGATGAGATAACTCGCCGCCACCTGCAGCAGGTGCCCAAGACCGCCAGCCTGATAGACGAACGCCATAACCAACGGCGCGGTGAAGGCGAACGTCGCAGCCAAGGGGCGTTTGAACCCGATCAGGTCCTCGCGTGCGAAGTCCATAATATTATCGACGAATTGCGCCGACCTCTTGAGGCGGGTCTCAATCGGCGCAGGAATGGCGACGCGATCGGTGTTCAACATTGGCGCACGGCTCCTTCGGGACACGCAAAGCGGGAAATTCAGCGCCTGCAGTGTCGCAGCGATGCGTTTCACGGCGGTTTAACTATTCAGGTCAATTAGCGACGAAATTATCGAATTTGCTGCTGCCGCTCGCCATGCCAATGTACCGGTTCCGCATGGGAGGTCGGCCCGGTTGCGATCAGACGCCATCGCTCCAGCGCACGATCGAGACGCCGATCCCGGTTTCATTCTGCCAGGCCTTGCGAACAACGCCGATAAAACGAAGGGTCGGAATGGTCAGCGCGAATTCGTCGGGGCAGGCTTGGTCGCCGTGGATTTCGAGCCGCATCCCCGCATAACTTTGATCGACGACGCGGCAGCTTGTTTCGTGATCTGGTCCGAACATCGCCGATCCGACCCGGTAAACGCGCTCCCGGCGATTTGAGCGGCAATCAGCAGAAAGGGTGCGCGTCTCGCCAAGCCGGCGACCGTTCTGCACGGCATGAAGCCGATCGGCCAGTCGTTTCCTGAGGGCCTCATCGACGGCGGCTTCGATCGCCTCGGCAACCTTGTTGCGCCTGTTAACCAAGCCGAGGAGCGTCATGCTGACTTCGCCTTTCCATCAAGCGAAGCGGAGAGAAAATCAGACCGCAACCGCCCTGTTGACGAATTCCATGCAAGGGGAAGGCCAATAAGTTGGCGGAAAAAGACCAGCCGCCCGAATCCAATTTTACCCTACGCAATAATCTGCTAAAGGGCTCGCCAAACGCCAATTGGGAGAATTGAAATGCGCGTCGGGGTCCCGAAGGAAATCAAGAACAATGAATTTCGGGTCGGAATGACCCCCGGCGCGGTCCGCGAATATGTTGCGCATGGCCATAAGGTGACGGTGCAGGCCAATGCCGGCGTCGGCATCAAAGCGACGGATGATGATTACAGAGCCGCCGGCGCTGCGATCGCAACTGAGGCCAAGAACATTTTCGCCGAAAACGACATGATCGTTAAGGTGAAAGAGCCGCAACCATCGGAATATGCGCAGCTGCGCGACGGCCAGATTCTCTACACTTATCTGCATCTTGCGCCGGATCCTGAGCAGACCAAGGGTCTCATGAAATCCGGCGTGACCGCTGTCGCTTATGAGACTGTCACGGATGATCATGGCGGCCTGCCGCTTCTGGCGCCGATGAGCGAAGTCGCCGGCCGGCTGGCGATTCAGGCGGCCGCCTATGCCCTGACAGCGCCGCAAGGCGGCCGTGGGCTACTGATGGGCGGCGTTCCCGGCGTCCTTCCTGCAAAAGTGCTGGTGATCGGCGGCGGCGTCGTCGGCACGCATGCGGCAAAAATGGCGATCGGCCTTGGCGCGGAAGTGACGATCCTTGACCGAAATCTCCGCCGCCTCGCCTATCTTGACGACATATTCGGCGGCAGGGTGAAGACCCGCTATTCGACTTTTGAAGCGTTGGCCGAAGAAACCGACAGCGCTGACGTCGTCGTCGGCGCAGTCCTCATACCGGGCGCCTCGGCGCCGAAGCTGGTGACCCGCCAGATGCTGAAAGGCATGAAACAGGGCGCCGTCCTTGTCGATGTTTCAATCGATCAAGGCGGCTGTTTCGAGACTTCCAAGCCGACAACCCATGCCGAACCGACCTATTCCGTGGACGGCGTCGTTCACTATTGCGTGGCAAACATGCCGGGAGCGGTTCCCCTCACCTCCTCCCATGCCCTCAACAACGCCACCCTCGCCTTTGGCCTGCAACTCGCCGACCACGGGCTCGAAGCTCTCAAGAAAAACAAACACTTACGCAACGGCCTGAATGTCCATCGTGGCCAAGTCACGCATCACGCGGTGGCAGAGGCGCTTGGGCTTGAATTTGTCGAACCGCTGAAAGCGCTTAATTAACCTGTCATTAAGCCCGATCACAAAGGCTTGAGGCCCGCTAAATTCCTTCGGTCTGGCGCATCCAGGCTTGCCTTATTCCACGGTGCGGCCGCATAAACCGGACGGGAGAAAACAATGCGCCATCACCTTCATCTTTACGCTTTCGCGTTCTCGACAGCTCTGATGTTCGGTGTCGCTCAGGCGGCGCCTACATTCGGCTCATCGTCACACCGCCTTGGCGGCGACAATAGCGGGTCCTCAAGAGCAGCCAGGCAAGACGAGAGACCGCTTTCCCTACTTGAGATGGCCCTCTCTGTCGCCGGCGTCAAATTGACGACAAGCGTCGAACCGGTCGCGGGTGAGGGCTCGGCGCGTGGAACCAAACCCGCCAAGCAATGCGACAAGGCCGAGACGACCGAAGTCGCCAAAGCGGACACAAAAGACGGCGGCGAAGGCGGCTCGACAAGAGCCCGCGTTCGTTCCGGTGAACCCGTTTATCTCGCCTTCTGATACGCTTCGCCGAGCATTGCTCGTTGTCTCCTTATTATTGGCAGGCCGATTTCGCTTCAAACGAAGCCAATTGCTCCAGCTGAAAAAAATGGGGCGCCGAAGCGCCCCATTTTCCGAGCTTTGCAAATCAGAACTAATTGAAGTTTGCGCGGAAGGTGACGCCGACATAGCGGCTCGCGTCACGCGGGATGTGAAGGCGCTGGCCCGCTGAAGTGTTGAGCGTCACATAACTATCGTCGAGCAAGTTATTGACGTGAAACGTCAGGCGATACCGGTCGTCCTGATCCGAAAAGCCAAGGCTCAGATCGACAAGGCTGTGCTGTTCGATCGGGCCGGCATTGCCGAGGTCGGAGAACTGGTCGTCCTGGAAGGACCATGCGGCGCGCAGATGCGCGTTCGTATCCATGACGAAGGGCGCCGTCCATTCACTGATGATCGACGTGCTCCACTTTGGCGCGAGCGGGAGACGCGTGCCATTAAGCGCCGAAGGAGCATTGGTCACCAGATTGGGGTTGAACTCCTTCACCTTGGCGTCGGTGTAGGCGACGCCGCCAGTGATCTTCCACCAGTCCGTCGGGGCAAGCACCGCATCGACTTCAAAGCCGGCGGTCGAAACCGTGCCCGCATTCGTCAGATTGCTGATGATCGCGCCATTGAGAAGGATGAAGTCATTCGCCTGGAAACCGTCATAAACGGCGTAGAAGCCTGCCGCATTCAGTTGCAGACGGTCGTCAAAGAGACGCGACTTGAAGCCGGCTTCATAGGCGTTCGATGTCTCGGCGTCGATCGGCACCGCGTTGTTGGGCGCGGTGTGATTGAAAAAGACATTGAACGCGGGTCCCTTGTAGCCCCGCGAATAGCTGAAATAGCCCATGACATCGTCGTTGAAATCATACTGGACGACGGCGCGGCCGGAGAGATTTGAGTTGTCTGTCTCCCCGACAGAGGTGTTCGTTCCGTTCCCTGGCGGCATTGCGCTGATCAGCCCGCCCGCAGGATTGCCGCTTATGCCCGGTCCGGTGAGCGGCAGGCCCGTCACAAGATTGACGCCCGGGGCGCGAGTGTGAACGAACTCGAGGTCGTCGCGAGTCCATCTGAGACCGCCGATGAGGCGGAAATCATCAGCAATATTCCACGTCGCATTGCCGAAGAAAGCGTAATTTGTCACGTCGACATCGCTGAAAGATGTCGCTGTGGGGAACGTGGTCGTCATCAGGTTGGCGATGTCACATGGCGTGGCGCCGCTCGGCGCAACTGGCAGCGCCGATGCGGCGCAGACGATGTCTTGTCGCGTGAAGACCTGCGAATTGTTTGAGCGCCAGAAGAAGCCTCCGACAACATAGGAAACGGTCTGATCTTGGGGCGATGCGAGGCGAGCTTCAAAGGAGTACTGATCGGTTTCAACAACGCCGTTATCGTGAAATTCGTTGGTTCCGACAATCGCGCGCGGCAGGAAATCGCCTTCGCGGAATTCGACATTCTCCCAATCGCGATAAGCGCCGATTACCGTCAAGGTATGGTCGGAAAACATCGTGAAGTCGCCCTGCAGCGAGGCGCCCCAGGTCGTGTCTTCCGTCGTCGTCGTCAGATTGTGGTTGATGACGCGCGTGTCTTCGCCCTGCGTCGTGTCGAAGCCAAGTTCATTGTCGAGGATCAGGCCGCGCGACACGCCGGTCACCTCCGCGCAGCAATCGTCATCGGCGCGCGCAAAATCGGCCGCCAGGCGGAACTTCGCCGTATCCGACGGCTCAAAGTCGAGCACTAGGCGCGACCCCCAGCGTTCATAGCCGTTCACGCGATCATCGCCGCCGCCGAAAATATTAGTGATATGGCCGTCGAAATTTCCGTAGAATGCGGTCAGGCGCGCCGAGAGCGCTTCGCTGATCGGGCCGGCGACGCTCGCTTTGGCGCGATATTCGCTCTCTTCCCAAAGCCCGACATTGATCTGCGCCTCGGGTTCGTCCGCGCCGCCTTTCGTCACAAGGCTGACGACGCCAGCCGAGGCGTTCTTGCCGAACAGCGTTCCCTGCGGGCCTCGCAGCACTTCAATGCGTTCGATATCGTAGAGATCGGCGAACGCCTGTCCGGAACGCGACAGGACGACGCCGTCGACGACGGTCGACACCGATGGTTCAGCAGCGACCGAGAAGGTGATGGTGCCGACGCCGCGCAGGAACACCGCCGAGTTGGCATTTGTCGTGCCCTTGCGGAAATTGAGCGACGGCACAAGCTGCGTCAGGTCTTCAAAATTGACCGCGCCGCTCGCCTCGAGATCGTCGGCCGTCAGCGCGGAAACGGCGATCGGAACATCCTGGAGGTTTTGTTCGACGCGTTGCGAAGTGACGACGATTTCATCAACCTGAGCGATCGCAGGCGCCGCGCCCAAGGCGGCTGATGTCGCAATTGCGCTTGCGGTATAACGAAGAAACTTTTTCAATTGAACCTCCCGGATTGTCGCCCGCGCCTCAGCTTCTGCTCGGCTTGACGGAGTGACTTATAGCTGACATGTCTTATATAACACTTGGCCGGTCGTCGGCGTCAATATGGCGAAGTTCGTGCAGCGGGCTGCCAGCGATCTGCGCAAAGGCCGGGGAAATCCGCTGGAACTCTATGAAATTGCGATGAAAATCCTCTTCGTCGACGCCGGAAATTACAGCCGCTCCCCAGCGGCGGAAGTGATCGCAAAGACGCACTTCGCCCGGAATTCGCTTTCCACCCCTCATGTTTTTTCGTCGGCCGGCTTGAAGGACAAGCATGTCGGCGGCGGCGCGGATCCCCGCACGATCGAGGAATGCGCCGGTCGGGGCTATGATCTCAGCGCTTTCCGATGCCGTCAGATCGACGAGTCCGACTTTCGGGATTTCGATAAGATCCTCGCCATGGACCAATCCAATCTTGATGCGTTGCGAGAACATTGCCCGCCCCAGCTGCGAAGCAAGCTCGCCCTGTTCATTCCCGAAGGCGAGGTGCCAGATCCCTATTTCGGCGGCGCAGACGGATTCAAGCTGGCGATCAACCTGATCGAGAAGCGCGTCCGAGAGCTGGCCGTGGAGCTTGGCTCAAGCTAGTAAGTCACAGATGTTCGCAGCCGGCGATGGCGTCGTCGACGCCTTTTAGCCAGCGGTCGCCATATTTCGAACTGTACCAGTCGCGCATCGGCGCAGATGCGCTTCTGAACACCGCGCGTTCCTCCTCCGTCAAAACATAAACGGAGCCGCCTTCGGCCTTGAATTTTTCAAGCGCGGCGCTCTGGCGCTCTTTCGGGACCGCGCGCGTCACGCGCTGCAGCTCGCCAAACCCGGCCTCGACGATCAACCGCAGATCGTCAGGGAGCAACCGCCAGCGTTCATCCGAGTACCACCACATGGCGCCCATATAGGCGTGATTGTCGAGCGTGAGGTGTTTGACATGCTCTTCAAGCCGCATGCCGACAATGTCCTGAACGCTGTTCTTCGTTCCGTCGACGACGCCCGTCGCGAGCGCGAGATAAAGCTCGGAAAACGCGATCGGCGTCGGATTTGCCCCGAGGGCGCGCACCATTTCTTGTTCAAGCTGCGCAGGCGTCGTCCTGATCTTCAGGCCTTTGAGATCGGCGGGCGACGTCACGGGGCGACCGACGGTCGCAAAATTGCGCCATCCGCCGGTGTTGCCGATGGTCATAAGCCGGAGGCCGAGCCCGCGGCCGAGCGTCTCCTGTCGCAATTCCTCGAATATCGGTCCGTCCAGCACACATTCGGCGACAGCGTCGCCATCGAAAATGTAAGGCAGTTCGAACGCCTGTCCCTCGGGGAAGAAATTCCCAAAGCCGCCGAAGGTCGTCATGAAAACGTCGAGCACGCCGCCCTGCAGGTACTCGATGCATTCGCGCTCGCCGCCGCAAAACTGGCCGGAAGTGTAGATCTTGACCGCGATGCGACCGCCGGACCGGCCCTCGACATAGTCCTTGAAGGCGGAGGCGCCCGCGAAATCCTCGTCCTCCTTGGAGGCGAGGATGCCGATCGAAATGACATGGTCAGGACGCTCGGCCCGGCTCACGATAATTCCCCAAAGGAAAAGCGCGGCGAGAACGACGAAGATGACGTTGAGGATGCGATTTGTTCTCATTGCTTTACACAAAGCCGAGAAGCCGCGGCAACGTCATGACGACCGCCGGCGCGTAGGTGATCAGAAAAATGATGAAGACGTGCATGGCGAGATAGGGCGCAAGTTCAAGCGCGATCGCCGCCGGCTTCTCGCCGGAGACGGACGAAGCGACGAAGAGCACGAGCCCCATCGGCGGCGTCGCGAGGCCGACGGTGACGTTGACGCACATGACGACCGCGAAGTGCAGAGGATCGACCCCGAGGCCGACAAACAAAGGCCCCAGAACAGGCCCGAGAATGAGGATCGCCGGTCCGGCGTCGAGAAACATCCCAACGACAAAAAGAAGGAGATTGACCATCAAAAGGAGGAGGTAAACATCCGTCGTAAGGCCCGTCAGAAGTACGGCGAGGCTTTCGGCGAAACCGGAAACGGTGACGATCCAGGCAAATGAGACCGCCGCGCCGACGAGCAGCAGCACGACGCCGGACTGCGCCGCCGCCGCGATAAAGATGCGCGGCATGTCGCTGAGCTTCAGGGTCCGCATCACGAAGAAGCCGACGACGAGCGCATAGACGACGGCGATCGCCGCCGCCTCGGTCGGCGTGAAAGCGCCGCTGAGCACGCCGCCGAGCAGGATGACCGGGGTCATCAGCGCCGGAAGCGTCTGCGTCAGCGCTCGGCGCCGCTCGCCCCAAGTCGCCTTTCGCTCGCTCTTTGGAAATCCCCGCCGCCGCGCGAGGATCATCGTCACGAGCATCAGGCCGCCCGCCATCAACGCGCCGACGACGGCGCCTGCGGCGAAAAGCGCCGCGACCGACACGTTCATCACGAAGGCGTAGAGGATCATTAGTCCGGAAGGCGGTATGATCGGCCCGAGGATCGCCGACGCGGCGGTGACAGCGGCCGAATACCGTCGCGTGTATCCCTGCTTCACCATTTCCGGCACGAGCATCTTGCCGACGGCGGAGGCGTCGGCGACCGCCGAACCCGAAAGAGTGGCGAACAGCATCGAGGTGATGATGTTCACCTGCGCAAGTCCGCCGCGCACATGGCCGACCATCGTCTGCGCGAAACGGAAGATCGCCGCCGTCACGCCGCCGGCGTTCATCAGTTCGCCGGCGAGAATGAAGAACGGCACCGCCATCAGCGGGAATGAATCTACGCCGTTATAGAGGCGCGCGAGGATCGCGGGATAAAGTTGCCGCTGATCATCAAGCGCAAGACTGAGACCGGGACCGATCAGCAGCGCGAAAACAATTGGCGCGCCCGCAATCAGCAACAGCAGGAAAATGAAAATATAGGAAATTGACACCGGATCATGCCCCCGTCAAAGGCAGGAGGCGATGCGGCGCGGCGGGATCGTCGGCGCCGACCAGAAGCTCGCGAAACTGCCGCAGGAAAACTTCGGCGCCGGCGAGGATCATCGCAGCGATCGAAACCGGCATGATCAGATAGACATAGCCCGTCGTCACCGGCAGCGTCGCCATGCGGCTTTGCAATCCGCGCCGAACGAAGTCGAGGCTCTCGGTGAAAAGAATGAAGAGTATCCATAGGATCAGCGCGCTGACGAATAACTCGGCGACATAACGAGCGCGCCTTGGCATCGCCTCGAGGAATATGTCGACGCCGACATTCGCCCCGGTTCGAAGCGCTGAGGGCGCGACCAGAAAGGCGCACCATACCATCAGCGACTTCGACAATTCTTCCGTCCAGGACAGCGAGCTGTTGAACACATAGCGGCTCACGACCTGCAGCGAGATGACGATGAGCATGGCGGCGAGGACAGCGCCGGCTCCCGCCCTGCCATAGCGCGAGATGCGTTCATTGACGGCGGCGAGCGCCTTGATGATGAAATCCATGGGCCTCCCAACGGCGCCTTTGATTGGCGCGCTGATTATTCTGGCGGCAATCTACCCGGCCCGCCCTATGCCGACCAGTACTCGATCCATGACGGCGAGGAAGCACTCGTCGTTTCGGCCTCCGGTCCAAGGGGTATGCGCGCGCCGGCGCGGGCGAACACCGCGAACTCGTCGAGCGCAAGTGCGAGCCGGTGGGTTTTGCCGCCCTCGAACCGCGCGCCGTTCGGAAACCGGCGCCAGTCGCCGTCCGGAAGATAGACTTGGACCTTGTTATCAGCGCGCAGGCATGGCGCCACCAGCAGGTCGTCGCCAAAGAAGAATTGATCCTCGAACGCCCAGGATTCGGGCTCATCCGGACAGGAAAGCGCCATCGCCCTTTGGACCGGCAATCCGGTCGCCGCGGACGCCTGCATTGCAATCTCAATATATGGCAACAGTCGGTAACGAAGACGCAGCGCCGCCATCGCCGCTTCCTCAGCTTGCGGACCATATGACCAAGGTTCGCGCGGGCCGATGCCGTGGAGGCGCATATGCGCTGAGAACACCGCCGCCTGCGCCCAGCGCACATAAAGCGCCGAGTCTCGCGTATCGCCGTAAAATCCGCCGACATCGGTCGCGTAAAAGGGCGCTCCCGTCATACCCCATGAAAGACCGCCGCGCAGGCTCGCCGCCAACCCCTCCCAATCCGCCTGCGGATCGCCGCCCCATTGCGAGGGAAAACGCTGGCACCCAATCCATGATGACCGGCTGAACAGGAACGATCCGGACGGGCAATACAGCGCAGCCGCCTCGTACACGCACTTGTTGTAGAGATGGGCATAAACATTGTGCAGCGCATGCCCGGTCTCGCCATTATGCGCGATCATGTCGTCAAGGACCTGCTCGCCGAAATCCGCCTTGATCATATCAACGCCGATGTCGAACAGCGCCTTGTGGCTATCCCGCCAGAACGCATAGGCGTCTGGATGCGTGAAATCGACAAGACCTGATGTCGGCAGCGGCGTCAGTACGGGCCCCCACGCTTCCGCCTCCCATTCATACCGCCATGGGTCGCCGGTACGGCGATCCTTCAGCAGCCATCCCTTGCGCGCCATCTCGTCGAAGAGCGGATTCTTCACGGAAACAAGCGGATATTCCCAGACACAAACCTTGAAGCCCAGCGACTTCAACTCGTCGAGCACGCGTTTCGGGTCCGGATATCGCGTGGGATCCCACTCAAAAGCGAAACGCGTGCCCGTATCCTGCCAGGCGCGACCGTCGAACGTAATGACGTCACAGGGCATCCTCCGTTTGCGGACCTCGCGTGCGACCGCCAGGATTTCATCAGCCGTCCGATAGTAAGCCTTGGAAAGTATGACGCCGAGACTCCAGCGCGGCGGAGTCGGCGCGTGACCCGTCAGGTCTGAATATTGGCGGATCACATCGACGCCGGTCTCACCCGAGAACACGAACAGATCAAGCGCCTCATCTTCAACGTGGAGGCCGTAGGCGCGCTGCGACCAAGGCGCGAATCCGACGCCATGCGTGACGGGCGCCGGCGTATGGACAAAGACGCCCCAACCATTCGGAGACCAGGCAAAAGGCGCATTCTTGTAAGAGACCTCGGCATTGACGCCAAGCGCGTCGCTGTTGAATGAGCGGATCAGTTGTCCGCGCTTGTCGAGCGGACCCCATTTCTCGCCGAGACCAAAGACGGGTTCTCCCGTTCGCAATTCGAAATGCGCGAGCCAACCATCGCTTGTCCGCGCGAAGGGCGGAAGTCGCAGCTTGCGAACAAAATGACCGTCGCTCGCGGATTGCTGAACTCTGCGGCCGCCTTTCTCCAGCGTAATCGCGAGCGACTCCTGTTCAACCCTGACGCGGTGCCCGCCCCCTTCGATCAAGACGCAACCGTCGACTTCCGAAACGACCAGGGTCGCACCGACCGGCGGCGCGGTCAGCAGTCCGTAGTCATTTTTTCTAGAGCCGAACCGGAAGCGCGCGCCAAACTCGTGCACCGTGATCTGCAAAACGCCGATCTGCGTTTCGATTACGACCGCATCGCCCTCAATTCGCGCCGGCGCAATTGTCGGCGCCGGCGCGTGCTGGCTCCATTGCGGCGAAACGGGATTGAATGCCGCGGCAATCATGCGATCTCCAGCGCCGGCAATTTCATATCGGCGGCGATCGCTTTCAGCGCCTCGCGGTGGTCGCCATAGGCGATGGCGAAATGATGTTCCAGCGCTTCGTCCATGATTGAGTCGAGCACTCCCTTTAAAGGGCGTGCGAAGCGAAAAACGCCTGAAGTTCCGGTGAACGCCATCGGACGACGGATGAATTCGCCTGCGCCGATGACGAGTTTCGTTTCATTCCGCGCTTGCGATAGGCGCGCAAAAGTGAAATGCCCGGGCTTCAGCGGAAATTGATGCAAGAGCGGCATTTTCCGATTGGTGTGAATCGTCGCCTCCGGCGTCGCTTCCGGATCGCACATTGACAGCGGCGCAAGCCCGCAATGCCAGAAGACGCCTGTTTCGTCCCCAAAATCGACGTCGACGAGATCCGCCATCCACGCCGGCTCGTCGGCGAGTTCCTGCAGGAGCAACGCCGAGAAGGCCCCGTACACGTCGGCTTCGCAAGCTGAAGGCACTCGCTTTTCGTTCATCATCGCCATTGGGCCGCAGGCGGCGCAACCATACTCAGTGAAGGTCTCCGGCCAGCAGCGGACGGCAAGGCCGCTGGCGCGGTTCTCATGGCGAATGTCGTCGAGTGCGCAAAAGACCCTGAAAGATCGGTCTAGTTGCGCCTGATCGACCTTGTCGAGACCGGCGAGCGCTTCGTCAGCGCGCGCGCGCGCGGCGCGCGCGCGTTGTTCCGGGATCGCTCTCGCGCGCTCGAAGAGCTCATCCAGCCCGACCTTGTCGACCTGTATGTCCGCAAGGGCGGCAAGTTCCCGGTCGTCATATTCACAGGTGTCAAAACCGGCCGGATGTTCGCCCACGACGCTGATGCGGGCGCCGCGAACTTTTTCTAGCGCAGCGCTCCCCTTTGGAGACGATGCTTCACTCCTTCTGGCGGCGCTGGCCTTGATAACTCCCGGCCTCGCAAACTGCCTCAGAGATGCGCCGAGATTCATGGCATTCGGCGCCGCATAGTGCCATCCATGCGGGATGCCTTCCTTGCCGAGGGCGTGCGCCGCAAGATTTAGCCCGCAGAACGCGTTGAGGCGAAGGCGGCCGCCGGCGCGCGGCTCCGGCACCGCCCAGATTGCGACTGGCACCGTCGCAGCTCTCGCGAGATTGACGGTCATCGTCGCGTCAGTGAATGTGATCTGGAGGATCAGCAAGGCGTCGATTGGACCGCCATCCTTGATCGCCGCGATCGCCTCCTCAGCAGCGGCGGCGTCGTAGAGGAGCTTTCTTGGACCAATGGCGGTGATCCCTGCCGCCTCGATCGCGGCGAAAGCCTTCATTGTCATCTCTTCCGCAAACGGAACGTCAAAGGTCGGGCGCCCGAGCGCCGCGACGCCGTAGGTGAGCGTCATAGCTGGGCTCCAAAGCCGGGATAGACATGACGGAAGGACGCATCTGCAGGCTCAATGCGCGGTCCGGATGGAAGAAATCGACGATGCGCCGTCCACGGCGTCGCTTCGCGATCAGTCAATTCGTTCAAGCCGCGCATATAATCGACCGCCTCGCCTTCAAGCCCGGCGCGAATAGCCTCCCAGTCCGGAAAGCTCTTGAACGCCTTTAACCAAATCGCGCGCCCGGCGAGGTACCCGCATGCGCCGGCGCGATAGGCATGGGTCAAGATATTGCGAAACTCGTTCATGCCGGCGCCGGCGGACAACATGACCCAGGGCCGAGCGGCCGCCTCATCAAGCGCATCGAACCATTTTTGAGCGACTTCCCAGCCGTCGCCGCCGACCCCTGGGACATCCGCCGCACCGACCGGGCTTTCGAGCTTGAACAAATCGACGCCGAATTTCGGGTCGGCGAATGTCGCAACGCTGTCAATCACCAGATCCGGATGTTTCGTTTTCATTTCGACATAGTCACGCGTTTGCTCCTCATCTTTCGGAAGCGGGTAGACCAGGAGCTCAAAAACGAAAGGAATGTCATAGCGTGCGCAGGCGTCGCCAACGCGAGCCACGAAGTCTTTTTGCCTTGATGTAATTTCGCCTTCCGCGTCGGGTCGGTGCCAAGCGAGCACCTTGACCGCGTCGCCGCCTACTCGCTTGATCTTTTCAACCGACCAATCATCGATCTCCCTCGACAACCGTCCGCCAGGAGTCTCCTCAAACAGCGAATCTTCAAGTGTGAGGATCAAGCCCTTCGACGGCGTGAGTTTCATGACGCCCCGCGGGAACGCGTAATGCGGGTCCAGCAACATCGCGGAGGATTGCCGCTGAAGGGTTTCAATCAACAGTTCCTTGAAGCGCGCCACGTCTTCCCACGGCGCCTCTTTAAGGCCGCGTATTTCCCGTATCGGATTCTTGATCGGCGGCCGCTGATCGACCGCCGTCATCTTGAATCGGCCATGGCCATCCGCCATCCGCCGCATACCCCAGATCTTGCCCGGCGTCAGAGTCAAATCATCGGCTCCATCGGTTCGTTCGCCATCATGAAACGGTCAACTTCAGCGCGGTCGGGCGCCCCGCGGCGACCGCCCATCCGCGCCACCTTGATCGCTG
>JBGSNB010000115.1:0-1733 GCA_041739835.1 Parvularculaceae bacterium
GCCTCCGCGCCGGTCTTCGCCGGCGCGCTGGGCGCCCGGGACGGCCGACGCGCCGTCAAAATCGCGCGCCGCGGCTTCTGACGCCCATTCAGGCGAAATTACGGCCTCGGATCGCCCGGATTTTCGCCGGATTTCGGCCGATGGTTAACGCTTCGTTGAACAGGCTCGGCGAGTCTTCACCCGTCGCCCCGAAGTATGTTGGCCGTAGATCCGTGAAGCGCAGTTTCCTGATTTTTATGGCGCCGCTATGCGCGGTCACGCTGCCCGCGTCTGCGGCGCACGCCGCCGGGAATTACGTTGTTATCTATGACGGCGCGCCGGCTGGTCTTGCCGACAAACTTGAAAAGATGACGAACCTGTCGCTGGAGCGGCGCCCCTATCCGACCGCGGCCGCGATCCGCCGCGTCGGCGAGGAAGACCTCGCCATTGTGCGTCGGGCGCTGACCGCTGCCGGCTATTATGGCGCCAAGGCGCAGTTTCGCGTCGAAGGCGATGGCGGCGGCGACGCGAGATTGCGCGCGGTATTCGAGATCGAACCTGGCAAAAAATTCCGCATCGCCGAACATGTCGTCGAATTTCGAGATGCAGCCGACGCCGACCGTCCGGCGAGTTATGCGGCGGCGAAGATCAGCGTTTCGGATCGCGCCGACGGCGCGACGCTTGAGGCCAATCAGCAAAGATTTCTTTCGGCCCTGTGGGCGGGCGGTTATCCGGCGGCGCGGATCGTGGCGCGGCGGGCGGAAGCGCGACTTGAGGATGGTACCGCTTCCGCGATCTATGTCTTTGAAAGCGGGCCGCGGGCGGTCTTTGACGGCGTCGACATCGAGGGCGCCGCGCGCACCGACGCTGATTTTCTCGCCAAGCTCAAGACCTGGGAGGACGGCGCGCTGTTCGACCGGGAAAAACTCGTCGCCTATCGCGACCGGCTTGCGGACACCGGCCTTTTCTCGACCATCGAAGTGGCGCCGGGCGCGGTCGAAGACGGCGGCGTCGCGCCGGTGCGCGTTGCGGTCACCGAACGAAAACGCCGCACCATCGGCGCCGGCGTTTCCTATTCGACATCCGAAGGCCCCGGCGGGCGACTGTTCCTCGAATACCGCAACCTCTTTCATCGCGGCGAGCGCGCGCGCGCTGAAATCAAGGGGACTGAAGTCAGTCAGTCGATCACCCTCGACGCCGCCAAGCCGCTGCCGGGATTTCCGGGGTCCGCTTACGCCAATTTCGCCTTCATCAATGAGACGACCGACGCCTTCGACGCGCGCTCGATTGAATTTTCAGGCGGCCTTGCCAAGAACTGGCTGGACGACCGGCTTGAAACGCGTGCCGGCCTTGCGCTTGAAACGTCGAAAGTCGAGCCGGCGCTGGCGCCGACCGCCGCCATTCGCGAGGAGCGCAATTACTTTGTCTCGGCGCCGCTGTCGGTGACATGGGACACCGAAGACGACCCGCTGGCGCTGAAACGCGGCGCGCGCGCTTCAATTTTCGCGACGCCCTATTTCGGATCGGATCAGTTCACCCGCCTTGAGGCGGTCGCGCGCTCGCGCATGAATTTCGGCGCCGATGATCGCTTCACCCTGGCCGGCCGGCTGCGCGTCGCGGCAACCTCCGGGCAGGCTTTGCGAACCTTGCCGGTCAACAAGCGCGTTTTCGCGGGCGGCGGCTCCTCGGTGCGCGGTTATGATTATCAGGCGGTCGGACCGCTCGATCCCGTCGGCGTGCCGATCGGCGGCCGC
>JBGSNB010000131.1:0-9715 GCA_041739835.1 Parvularculaceae bacterium
GGCGCGCCGCTACGCCGAAGCGCACTCCTGGCAGGCGACATCCGAAGGTCTCTCCGCACTCTATGACGGCGCGGTTGCGCGCAAGGCGGCGCGTGCGGCGGTGCGCTATTCGGCGATCCCGCTGAAGGGCGCCGAGAAGCCGCGCCTGCTTTTCACCGTCGATACCGAGGAGAAATTCAACTGGCGGTCTTTCTCGCCGAGCGGACACGAAGTCTGTCGGCCGGAGGGCATCGGCCGGCTGCAGTCGCTTTGCGAGGCGCGCGGGGTGCGTCCGCTGTATTTCTTGACCTATCCGGTCATGACGGACGCGGAGAACGCCGGCTATTTCCGGACGCTGGCCGAAAATGGCCGCGCCGATCTTGGCCTGCATCTCCATCAATGGAACACGCCGCCCCTCGCGGGGTACGAGCATGAATATTATTCCTGGCAAGGAAATCTGCCGGCCGATATTCACCGCGCAAAACTCGAGACGCTTTCCGCGGCGTTCGAGCGCACTTTCGGCTTTCCCGCGCGCGCGCATCGCGGCGGACGCTATGGCGTGACGCCGGAAGCCTTTCGCGAGATCGCCGGCATCGGCGTCACGCATGATTTCAGCCCGTCGCCCGCCTTTGATTTCTCCTCCCGGGGCGGGCCGGATTTTTCGGCGCTCGGCAATGATCCGTTTCGTCTGGAAACGGATGCCGGCGGCGTGTTTGTGACGCCGGTATGCGGCGCACGCGCCATTCGCGGCGGCCGCCGCTTCCTCAATCAGCCGGCGCAGAGAGGTTTTGTCGCAACGACGCGCCGGGGAGCGCGCCGGACGACCGCGCCGATGCGCCTTTCCTGCGAACAGGCGCGTTTTGTCGAACTTGTCGCCTTGACGCGCAGCCTCATCTCCGCGGGCGCGCGCGAGCTGACCTTCAGCGTTCATTCGACAACGATGACGGCGGGCGCAAATCTCTATGCGCCTGATGAAGCGGCCGTGGCCGCCTCGCTTGACATGATCGACCGCTATCTCGAGTTCTTTACAAAAGATTGCGGCGCCATCGTCGCGTTTGCAGATCTCGTCGCGCGTTATTCCGGCAAGCGTGTCTAATTCAGCCTTTCGCGCCTCCGCTGCGAAATTAACCTTAACCGGCCATTAAGCGGACGCTTCTAATTCTATCCTTGGTGAGGACGGCTCAAACAAGGACGGACGCCCATGGTACTCCTCGACATCGCCCGCATAGTCTTTGCGCTGATCGCCGTCATCGGCATGATCGGGCTTGCCGCCGTCGCCGCCAAGAAGCTCGGCCTGCAAAGCGGCGCGATCTCGCTGCAGCGCGCGCGGCGTCTTGCGCTTGTAGAGACCTTGAGCCTCGATCCGCGCCGCCGTGCGGCGATAATCGCCTGCGACGGGCGCGAGCACCTGATCATTCTCGACGCTGCACGCGTCACTGTCATTGAAAGAGCCATTCCTGCGCGCGAGGCGGCGGAAAGCGCCGACCCTTTCGCCTTGGTCGCCGCAACCGCGCCCGCGAAAAAACTCCACGTGCCGGAGACCGTCACTAGGCTTTTGCGTCGCGCCCCGCGCGACCGGACCATGGCGCTCCGCGCCGCCGGAATCATATGACGGCGCGCGCGCGCTTCCTCATCCTGCTGACGCTGGCCGCGACCGTCCTTCCTTCGGCGGCGGCGGCGCAGACGCTGACGCTCGACTTGGGCGATGGCGGCGGCTTTTCATCGCGCATCATTCAATTGGTGATGCTGATGACGGTGCTGAGCCTCGCGCCGTCGATCCTCATCATGATGACGTCTTTCATCCGGATCGTCGTCGTGCTGTCGCTATTGAGAACCGCGATCGGCGTGCAGCAAAGCCCGCCGAACCCGGTCATCATGTCGCTCGCCTTGTTCCTGACCGCCTTCGTCATGGCGCCGACCTTCACTGAATCCTACGCCGCCGGGATCGCGCCGCTGATGAAGGAGGAAATGCCGCTTGAGGAGGCGTTGCCCGCCGCGGCCGCGCCGCTCAAGGAATTCATGCTGACGCAGACCCGCGAAAAAGACCTCGCGCTGTTCTTTGACCTTGCGAAAGTGAAGCCGGAGACGCCGGAAACCGCGCCGCTTCACATTGTGACGCCGGCCTTCATGATTTCCGAATTGCGCCGCGCCTTCGAGATCGGCTTCATGATCTTCATACCGTTCCTGATCATCGACATGGTGATCTCGTCGATCCTGATGGCGATGGGCATGCTGATGCTGCCGCCGATCGTCATTTCGCTGCCGTTCAAACTGATCTTTTTCGTGCTGATCGACGGCTGGCGGCTCGTGGCGGGAAGTCTGGTGCAGAGCTTCGGGACCAGCTGAGGCGCAAGCTCTACGGTTTCTTCTTCTTGAACTTCGCCGCGCGCGCGGCGGCGTCGAGCGCCAGCGTCGTCCACCGCTTCAATTCGTCATCGTCGTCGAAGATTTCTTCCGGCGCGGCGTAATAGGACATCGTCGCCGAAGCGCCGTCCTTCATCTCGTACGCGAAGGGACGAAGCCCGCGCTGCTCGAACTCCTTGCGCGTTTCATCGTCGACTTTGAGATAGACGGTTTCGTCATCCATGATCGCGAAGAAGAGGTCGTCGCAATAAACGCCCGCGCCGCCGAACATCTTGCGGATGCGAATTTCGCCAAAGGGCGCGAAGAGTTCTTCAGCGTGTGCGATGGCGGATGCGGAAATAGCCATGAGCTGCCTCGAAGAGGCAGCATAGAGTTTTCAGCGTCGCCTGTCATCGGACGGACGCCGGCTGATTGGTTGCGTTTTCGGGGGAAAGCAGGCTAAGGTCCGCCGGTCTCTTTCCACAAAGTTGCGTACGCTGCCGGTCAGGGGGCCGGGGCATCTGCATTTGGAGGGTAATCATGAAAAAGACCTGTCTAGCGGCGATCGCCGCAGCGACTTTGCTCGCGCCGATTTCAGCGTCGGCTGAACATCTTGACGTCATTGCGATGGAAATGACGGGGGCCTGCCCGTTCGGCGAAGTCCTGACCATCCTCAAGGACTTCAATGTTTGGGGCGAAGGCTTCGGCTATGCCGCCAAAATCGCCGCGCCGCTGCAGGCGGAAGACCTGACAACTTATTACTGGCTTGGAACTTCGGCGAATGCCGCAAAATTCGGCGCGGCATGGGACGCCTGGCGCGACGGTCAGGCCGATCCGAAATCGACGCCGGCGAAATTGCAGGCTCGTTTCGACAAGTGCACGAAAAACAAGCGTCGCACCGGCTTCGACGTTTATTGAGCCGGCGCAGGCTGGGAATGTTGAGAGAGGCGCCGAAGACGCGCCTCTCTTTTCGTTTCAGGCCCCTGCCCGGATCTCCGCGATCTTCGCTTCGCCATCGGGGCTGAAGATCCAGCTCTCGGCCGCCGCCTTGCTGGCGAATTGCTGCGGCACGCGCTGCGGCTTCACGCGCCCTTCGACAGGGATGAAGACTTCAAACGTTCCGGCAAAGCGCTGGTCCTTGGTCGCCTCGGCATAGGCCGCCGGCAACCCCTTCTTCTTTTTCATCGCCATCGGGGAATTCCTTTTCAGGCCCGCCTATAGCGCGCGGACCGGGCCAAGCGCAACAAAGGCGTCACGCTGGTAGTGTCTCAGTTTGAAATCTGACGGCTACAAGCCATCCACGGCTAGTCTTTGATTTCTGCCGCCAATCCCTATATGCTTAGCGGTAAGCAACCGGGGATGAATGAATGACCGCAGTTTCCAAAGAAACCAAGAAGCAAAACCGCCGTCGCTTCAACGCGCCACAAAGCCAAGATTTCACCATTAGCGACGACGTCGGGGTTGTCGGGCACCTGCGAGTGAAGCCGAATGGCGTCGCATGGAAGGGGAAAAGCCAACAGAAATTCGATCAGATCACTATCGAGCAACTAGCCGAGTTCGCCGCCAAACACGGACGCAAAGTCAACAGCTAATGCCTAAAGGCCCCAAAGGACAGAAGCGCCCCGCCGACGTCGTTTCCAACGCCGTGAAGGTGATGCGCATCGCCACCGGCGAGGAAGAGGAAGAGTTCGACGGTTCGGACGGCAAAGACCCCGCCGCTCAGGCTATGGGCCGGAAGGGCGGGAAGGCGCGTGCGGAAAGCCTAAGCGCGAAAAAGCGCGTTAACATTGCAAGAAAGGCGGCCATAACCCGTTGGAATAAAGAGCAGAAATAGATTTTGAATAAAATATCTTGATTTTACAGATTTCATGTGCAAGCCTTGCGCATCCATAGGGAGCGTGCCGCATGCCGATTGTTACCGAAGCAGAAGTTAAGGCCCTGTTAACTCCGTTTCACGGGCGGATCAGGTCGGTATTTGATCGGGCGCATGCCGAAGTCGCTATGGTCGAAGCATGTCGGCGGGAGCACGGTTTTTCGGATTACCGTTATCCGCGCACGTTGGCCGATGCCATTTACGACGCCATGTCCAATATCGTCGGCGACGTCTTCGATGGCGACGATCAGGTCAAGGTCATCTTCGAGCCGCAGTCTTTTAAGGTTCTTTTCTTCCCGACCGACCGGCAGCCGATCCTGGCGCGCTTTAAGAAGGGCGATGAAGAGGGTCGCGGGCAAAACCATCCGACCCAGACGGTAATTGCGTTCAACGATCCGGAGCAGTGCCTTCCCGGCTTTCCGGAAGATGCAGCGTGTATCGACGTCACCTATGCGAACAACGAGCTGAGAACCGGCATCGACTTTGTCCTCGTCGTTTACCGCGATGGTGACAGAGTTTTATGGAGCTATCCGATTGATGACGCCGAAAGTGGCAAAAGCGCCGGCGACAATGTTCTGCCTTTCCAGCTGGGCGGCGAGCGGCCTGACGGTGACGGTAATGGCAGCAGTCTAGTCTCGCCGAAAAAGCCCGACGCCGACACGAAGAAACCGTCAGACGACTAATGAGCATGCGAGGAGACTTTCTCAGGCTCGCGCGTCAGCGCCGGGGCTTAACCCAGATTCAAGCGGCCCCGATGCTTGGACTGAAGCAAACTGTGTTGTCTCGCATGGAAAATGGTCTCATCGAAGTTGACGACGATTTTCTGCAGCGTGCGTCAAACGCTTATCGTTTCCCAGTTGCTTTTTTTGTGCAAACCGAAACGGTTCTGGGACCGCCGGTAAGCGTCCATCCTATGTTGCGGGGAAGTTCAAAAGTATCGACGCGAGATGTCGATATGCTCACCGCCGAATTGAATATTCGCATATTCAACGTTCGACGCTTCCTTGCGAATGTGGACATTTCGAATGCGTTGAACATTCCAGAACTCGACATTGAGATGGAGGAATCACCGCGCGCTATTGCAAAAAAAGTGAGACTCCATTGGCAGCTCACAAGTGGTCCGATTAGAAATTTGACCCGTCTTTTGGAGCGGGCCGGCATCATTGTGGGCACGTCGGACTTCGGTGGCGCGCAGATAAGTGGGGTGATGTTCCGACCGCCATCGTCGCCCCCGATTGTTTTATTCAATCCAAAGCATCCGGCAGACCGCGTTCGCTTTACGCTTGCACATGAGCTTGGTCATCTTGTGATGCACCGATTTCCGACTTCGACAATGGAAAACGAGGCAAATGAATTTGCTAGTGAGTTTATGATGCCATCGGACGAAATGCGGCAAGCGTTTCGCGGACGCAAAGTGAACTTGCAATATCTTGCGGCCTTGAAACGTGAATGGCGCATGTCGATGCAGTCACTGCTGATGTCAGCTAAAAACGTGAATGCTGTTGACGATAATCAGTATCGGTACTTGTTTACCGAATTTAGCAAACGTGGCTGGAAAAAACAGGAGCCTGCCGAGCTAGATTTTCCGCATGATGAGCCTGTTGTTTTACAGGACATCATCAAGGTTCATCGTGGCGATCTTGGCTATAAAGACGACGAACTGCTTGATTTGGCTCGGCTATATCGCGACGAGTTTGAAACCCTTTATGGGCCTCTGACGAAGGATACGGCTCCAACGCGTCCGCGGTTGCGCATTATTAGTTGAACTTTTATGCTTGACGATAGGCATATCAGTTCATATATATGGGGCATGAACAAAGCGCCCCTGAAAACCCGCGTTCAAATCCTCCAAATGCTCTGCGAGGGATCGTCCATGCGGTCCATCTCTCGGGTGGCGGACGTGTCGATCAACACGGTTTCAAAGCTGCTGGTTGACGCCGGGAAGGCGTGCGCCGCTTTCCATGACGAAAAAGTGCAAGGCGTCACCGCCTCGCGCATCCAGTGCGATGAAATCTGGAGTTTCACCTACGCCAAGCAAAAGAATGTCCCGACCGCCAAGGCCGCCCCGGCTGAGGCGGGCGATACTTGGACTTGGACGGCGCTTGATAGCGACTCCAAGCTGATCGTCTCGTTTCTCGTCGGCGGCCGTGACGGCGAATACGCCATCGCGTTCATGGATGACCTTCGCGCTCGCCTTGCGAACCGGGTCCAACTGACGACCGATGGTCACCGGGCCTACCTTGAAGCGGTCGAAGGTGCGTTTGGCGGCGACGTAGATTACGCCCAACTCGTGAAGCTCTATGGCGAACCTGCTTCGCGAACGGATCAGCGCCGCTATAGCCCCGCCGTTTGCACCGGCGCCCGCCGCGACCGGATCGAAGGCAACCCCGATATGTCGAAGGTTTCAACCTCGCACGTCGAGCGTCACAACCTTTCGATGCGCATGCACATGCGCCGCTTTACGCGCCTCACCAATGCATTCTCGAAGAAGTTTGAGAACCATTGCCACATGGTCGCTCTCTACACCGTCTGGTACAACTTCTGCCGCATCCACAAGTCGCTTAAGGTCACGCCCGCGATGGCCGCTGGCCTGACGGATCGGCTCTGGAACATGGAAGACATTGTGGCCTTTATCGACGCCGCTGCCCCAAAGCCGGGCCGCCCGAAGTCCTATAGGAAAGCGAGGGAAGCATGAAACCAATACGGTGGAATCTCAGGAAAGTCGCTACCTATGGCGCACTCGGCGGCTTGTTCATCGGCATTTTTCAGGAGCAGGAGGTGATGTGAGCCCCTTGGCTCCCGCGTTTAATCAGAGAGTCCTGCGGTTGAATACTCCAAGGTTTTCGGTTTGGCGAGCGCGCCGTGCGCGGAGCCGTCAGGTAGCTCAAGCGCTCGGCGCGCGGACGCCGGTGAATGTCCGTTCAAGGCCGAGTGCGGCCTGATATTATTGTAATCGTATCTCCAGAGAGACAGCCTTCGCCGAGCGTCAGCGAGGCTCGTAAACACTTCCTCGTTCAAGAGCTCGTCGCGCAATCGGCCATTGAACGCCTCAATGAATGCGTTCTGCGTCGGCTTTCCAGGCGCAATGTAATGCCAGGCGACGCCGCTGTCGTTTTGCCACTCGAGGATGGCGCGCGACGTCAGTTCGGTTCCGTTGTCGCTGACAATGGTTTTGGGCTTCCCGTAAAGGCGGATGATCGCGTCCAGCTCCCTCGCAACGCGTGCGCCCGAGAGCGACGTATCGGCGATGAGGCCAATGCACTCGCGGGTGCAATCATCAATGACGCCAAGCATGCGGAACCGCCGGGCTTCGCCGAAAACGTCCGACACAAAATCGAGCGACCAGCGCTCGTTCGGACGCGTCGGCGCAGCGAGCGGCCGCCTCGTTCCCGTCGCCCGCTTGCGGCCGCGCCGCCGCTTCACGGCGAGCCCTTCGTCCTTGTAGAGCCGTCGCAGCTTCTTGTGGTTCATGATGACGCCCTCCCGTTCGAGCATGAGGCCGACGCGGCGATACCCAAACCGCCGCCGTTCTGAGGCGATTGCGCGCATGCGCTGTCTGATCCCGGGACAGTCGGGCTCGCGCTCTCGGCGCACGGTCTTCGGATCGACGCTGACCAGCCGGCAGGCGCGTCTTTGGGAAATCGAATGCTTCTCGATCGCCCTCTGCGCCGCATCGCGCTTCGCCTGGGGCGTCGTCAGCTCTTTCCCAGCAGGTCTTTCAGGACGATGTTGTCCAACATGGAATCGGCCAGCAGCCGCTTCAGGCGAGCGTTCTCCGTCTCCAGAGCCTTCAGCTTGCGGGCGTCCGACACGTCCATCCCGCCGAACCTGGCTTTCCATTTGTAAAAGCTCGCAGGGCTGACCCCGTGCTTGCGGCAGACCTCCGCCGTCGCCATCCCGCGCTCCTGTTCGGTCAGGATCGCGATGATCTGTTCCTCGGTGAATCTCGACTTCCTCATCGTCCGTCTCCTCTATGACGGACTCTCCATTCAAATGAGGGACCAAACGGGGCTCACATCATCGACGAAAGCCGCGCGATCAAGGTCAAGCCCCCAGCGCGCGATGAATGCGGCGGCGAATTCTTCCGGCGAAATCGCCCCGCGTTCGAGGCGATCGAGCTCCGGAAGCCGCCACCACTGGTCCCGGCAGAAATCGACGCCGTGGACGCCCCTGGTGACGGTGTTCATGCCTTCGCCGCCGCGAAAATCGACGATGACGCCTCCGAGATCGAACAGCAGGACTTCCGCCGCGCTCACGCCGCCTGCTTGCCGGCGATCCATTCGTCGACGCGGCGTTCAAGCACGCCGAGCGGCAAGGCGCCGCCGCCGAGCACCGCGTCATGAAAGCCGCGAATGTCGAATTTGTCGCCAAGCGCGCCCTCGGCCTTGGCGCGCAATTCCTGGATCTTGCGCATGCCGACCTTGTACGCCGTCGCCTGACCCGGCCAGACGATATAGCGCTGGACTTCCGAACGGATCGCGCCTTCCGCCGACGGCGAATTCGCGATGAAATAGGCGACCGCTTCCGCCTCGGTCCAGCCTTTCGCATGCAGGCCGCTGTCGACGACGAGACGGATCGCGCGCCACAGCTCGGTCGAAAGCCGCCCGAAATCGGAATAGGGATCGGCATAGGCGCCCATTTCCTTGGCGAGCAGCTCCGAATAGAGCCCCCAGCCTTCGGAATAGGCGGTGAACCCCGCCTGCGTGCGGAAGCGCGGCACGCCGGTCAGCTCCTGCGCGATCGAAATCTGCATGTGATGGCCGGGATTGCCCTCGTGATAGGCGACGACTTCGAGCTGCGGCTTTGGCATCGCGCGCATGTCGGACAGATGAGCGTAGTAAACGCCGTCGCGCGCGCCGTCCGGCGTTCCGGGGAAATAATGCTGCGCGGCGCCGGGCTGCTCGCGGAACGGCTCGACGCGCTTGACGACGAGATCCGCCTTCGGGAGGAGCCCGAAATAATCGGGGAGTTTCGCCTTGATGAAATCGAGATGAGCGGTCGCCGCGTCGATATAGGCCTTGCGCCCTTCATCCGTATCCGGAAAGAAAAATCGGTCGTCCTCGCGCATGAATTTGAAAAACTCCTGCAGCGTCCCGTCGAAACCGACCGCCGCCCTGATTTTTTCCATCTCGCCATGGAGGCGCGCCACCTCCGAAAGCCCGAAGGCGTGAATTTCCTCCGGCGTCATGTCGGTCGTCGTCGAGGCGAGCAGGCGTTCCGCATAAAATGCCGCGCCGTTCGGCAGCTTGCCGACGCCGGTCGCGATCTCGTCCGCGTTCGCCCGGTCGCTTTCGAACCAGGCGACGAGCGCCGCATAGGACGGCCCGAGTTTTTCGACGAGCGTCGCTTTCGCCGCGCCTTCAAGCTCGGCGGCTTTCGCCGCATCAATCTTGCCGGCGTCGAGAAGGCCTTTGATCTCGGTCTTGACGTCCGCCCACACCGGACTGTCGGCGCCGGCCGCGAACGGCGCGCCGGCGATGACGTTTTTCGACTGCGCGATGACGCCGTCATAGGCGAAAC
>JBGSNB010000148.1:0-2199 GCA_041739835.1 Parvularculaceae bacterium
CGTGCATGCCGTGAATATCTTCGGGGCTCGTCTCGACGCGCACGAGGATGACCTTGCGGCCTTCCTGCGCGAGGCGCTCGGCCTCGTCGGCGGAAAAGACGACTTCGCCCGACGCGGCGCCCGGCGATGCCGGCAGGCCCGACAGCACGAGATCGCGCGGCGCCTTCGGGTCGAGTGTCGGATGCAGGAGCTGGTCGAGCGAATAGGGATCGACGCGCATCACCGCTTCATTTTCAAAAATCAGACCTTCTCGGCACAGATCGACGGCGATTTTCAGCGCCGCTTTGGCGGTGCGCTTGCCGTTGCGCGTCTGCAGCATCCAGAGCTTGCCCTGCTGCACGGTGAACTCGATATCCTGCATGTCGCGATAATGGCGTTCAAGTTTCTCGAAGATCGCCAACAGGCTGGCGAAGGCCTCCGGCATCGCCTCCTCCATTGACGGCGTCGTATCGCCCATCGCTTCGCGCGCGCGCTTCGTCAATGTCTGCGGCGTGCGGATGCCGGCGACGACGTCTTCACCCTGGGCGTTGATCAGGAATTCGCCATACCGGTAATTCTCGCCGGTCGACGGATCGCGCGTGAACGCGACGCCGGTCGCCGAGGTCTCGCCCATATTGCCGAAGACCATCGCCTGCACATTGACCGCCGTGCCCCAGCTTTCGGGAATCGAATGCAGCCGGCGATAGACCTCGGCGCGATCATTGCGCCACGAGCCGAAAACGGCGCTGATCGCGCCCCACAACTGCTCCTTCGGATCTTGCGGGAAGTCGCGGCCGAGCGCTTCGCGAACCGCCGCCTTGTAGGCGCCGATGACGGTTTTCCAGTCGTCGGCCTTCATTTCGGTGTCGAGGAAATAGTTGCGCTCTTCCTTGAAGGATTCGAGGATTTCCTCGAACTGGTGATGATCGACGTCGAGGACGACATTCGAATACATCTGGATGAAGCGGCGATAGCTGTCATAGGCGAAACGCGGATCGCCCGAGAGGCGCGCGAGGCCTTCGACCGTCTGGTCGTTAAGTCCGAGATTGAGCACCGTGTCCATCATCCCCGGCATCGACGCGCGCGCGCCGGAGCGAACCGAGACCAGCAAGGGATTGCCGGCGTCTCCGAAGACCTTGCCGACGGCGGCGCCGATTTTTTTCAGCGCGGCGTCGACTTCGGCCTCAAGGCCGGCCGGATAGCGGCGGTCATTCGCATAATAGGCCGTGCAGACTTCCGTCGTGATGGTGAATCCCGGCGGCACCGGCAGGCCGAGATTGGACATCTCCGCGAGATTGGCGCCCTTGCCGCCCAGCAGGTTGCGCATCGAGGCTTGCCCATCGGACTTGCCGGCGCCGAATTCGTACACCCATTTTGCCATGACGCTCTGTCCGCCTGCCATCTTGTTCGTCCCGCCCTCCGCTCCCCAGCAGCGATCGCGCAATCAGCGTTAACGTCCGCAAACCAGTCTTGCTGCAAGGCGTATGCCCCTGCTCCTCTGGCGCGAGACGCGTCTAGGGCATTGGCGGCCCAAGGCCAAGGGCGCCAGATGGCGCAAAGCGACGCGGCGCGCCGCGTCCTCGGCCGACGCGGCCGCAGGTTTCAAAGGCGTGCGGCGAGCGCTAGCATCGGCGGCGATTCTCCCCCGGCGACAAAATTGCGCAAAGAGCGGAAGGCGCCATGACCCTCATAAAACAATCAACCGCCGACGGCGTCCGGACGATTGCCTTTAACCGGCCGGATGCGATGAACGCCTTCACGCCGGCCCTGCTGAAAGAACTGACAGAGGCGATCGGCTCCGCAGGGCGCGACCGGTCGGTCGGCGCCGTCATCCTTTGCGGCGAGGGACGCGCTTTCTCAGCCGGCGTCGATCTGAAATTGCTGCAGGGCGCCGCACCTGAGGCCGGGCGAATCGGCGACATCTTCGATGGCGAAGCCTATCGCGCGGCGGCGGCGATTCGCCATTGCCTCATTCCCGTTATCGCGAAGGTGCATGGATTTTGCTTCACCGGCGCGCTTGAGCTCGCGCTGCACTGCGATTTTCTGTTTACGACGCTGGACGCCAAATTCGGCGACACCCATGCGAAATGGGGCCTGCGCCCGACTTGGGGGATGAGCCAGAATCTGGCGCGCGCGATCGGCGTCCGGCGCGCCCGCGAATTGTCGTTCACCGCGCGCACCTTCACCGGCGCAGACGCGGCGCGCTGGGGTCTCGCGAAC
>JBGSNB010000165.1:0-1850 GCA_041739835.1 Parvularculaceae bacterium
CATGGCGCGGCGGCGGCTTCGGTCGAATTCGCGGCGGAGACGCTGAAGCGCCGGCTTAACGATTATTTCGGCCCGGGCTCGATCGCCCGGATCTCGATCGTGCAGGCGGCCGCCCCGGCAAAGGCGCCTGGCGGCCTGTCCCGCTTCCGGACGGGTCCTTCGCGGTCCTGAACGGCCGACCGGCTAACCCGTCCGCCGGCATTGTCGCGATTGATTTCACGATCGCTCTATCTCTTTTTGCGACCTTGTAAGGGGCCGATTGGTCTGCGATTTAGGGTGGAATAGCCGCCGCGCCCCGGCGCCGGCGGCCTTGCAGCCCTGAAAGGTCTTGTCATGAAGTTCCGCGCCGCCCTGCTCGCCGCCCCGCTTCTGATCGCCGCCTGCGGCAACGCTTCCTCCGAGATCGGCAAGGAAGGCGACACGCCGTCAGCGGTCAAGAATGAAGCGATCGGCTCCAGCGACATGGTGCTCGGCGCCGCCGATGCGCCGGTGACGCTGATCGAATACGCGTCCGTCACCTGTCCGCATTGCGCGACTTTCAACGAACAGGTGATGCCGGCGATCAAGGAAAAATATATCGACACCGGCAAGGTGAAACTGGTGTTCCGCGAATTCCCGACGGCACCCGCGAATTTTTCGCTGATCGGGTCGGTGCTGGCGCGCTGCGCCGCCGAAAAAGCCGGGCCTGAGGCCTATTTCCTGGTCACCGATGCGCTTTTCCGCGGCCAGCAGACCTGGATCAAGGAGAACCCCAAAACCGAACTTTTGAAGATCGTCGCGCAGGCCGGCATGGACGAGGCGGCGCTTGACGCCTGTCTCCAGCGCAAGGAACTCGTCGAAGTCATCAATGCCAACGCCAAGGAGGCGATGGAAAAATACAACGTCAACGGCACGCCGTCCTTCATCCTCGACGGCGAGAAGATGAGCTACCGCTCCAAGGAAGAATTCGAGGAGAAAATCGCCGCCGCGGTCGAAAAGGCCGGCGGGTAGCAGGGGTTGGCGGTGTTGCGTATTGATCGGCTCTCGCCTCGCCGGCGATTTATCCACAACGGTCCGCCGAAAATTGCCCTTGCCGGAGAATCGGCGCTCGGTGAATTGATTGGGGGCGTCCGGCCGCGCCGGCAAGCGGCCTTGCGTCAATCGTCGGGACAGTCGCTGTGAGATTCACGAACCTCCGCCTCGTCGGCTTCAAGTCGTTCGTCGAACCGACGGATCTTGAAATCCGCGACGGGCTGACCGGCGTCGTCGGGCCGAATGGCTGCGGCAAGTCGAATCTCCTTGAGGCGCTGCGCTGGGTGATGGGCGCGACCTCGGCGAAGGCGTTGCGCGGCGACGGCATGGGCGATGTCATATTTTCCGGCACCTCGATGCGCCCCGCCCGCAACTGGGCGGAAGTCATCCTGACGCTCGACAATGCGGACCGTTCCGCGCCCGCGGAATATAACGACGCCGACGTGATCGAGGTCTCGCGCCGCATCCTCCACAAGGATGAGGGGACACAGTCGATCTACCGTATCAATTCGCGCGAGGTCCGCGCCAAGGACGTCCAGCTCCTTTTCGCCGACGCCTCGACCGGCGCCAATTCGCCCTCGCTCGTCCGGCAGGGCCAGATTTTCGAACTGATCAGCGCCAAACCGCAGAACCGGCGGCGGCTGCTCGAGGAGGCGGCCGGCATCACCGGCTTGCATTCGCGCCGTCACGAGGCGGAGCTGCGCCTGCGCGCCGCAGAGCAAAATCTCGAACGGCTCGACGACGTCATCGGCGAGCTCGACAATCAGAAGACGGCGCTCGCCCGTCAGGCTCGGCAGGCGACGCGCTATCGCAACCTCTCGGGCGACATTCGCCGCGCC
>JBGSNB010000196.1:0-1554 GCA_041739835.1 Parvularculaceae bacterium
CGCCCGCCGCCGCCGCTTCGCCGGCTTTGAGGCTCGACGCGGTCTCGGCGATCGCCGATTTCAGCATGTCGCCGAAATCCGGTTTTGCAATGTCGGGCGCCGCCTCGGCACCGCCGCTGATCGCCGTGCGCGCAGCTTGCGCATAAGCCTGAGCGGCCCGGATCGCATCCATCGACATTTCTTACTCCAGAATTCGCAAGGTCGCGGCCGCCATCGAGCGCACCTGGTCGAACGCGCCGAGATTGGCCTCATAGCTGCGCTGCGCTTCGCGCAGGTCCATCATCTCGATCAGCGGGTTGACGTTCGGCAGCTGCACATAGCCTTCCGCGTCGGCCGCCGGGTGCGAGGGATCAAAGCGCAGGGTGAACGCCGCGGGATCGAGTTCGACGCGCGCCATCCTCACCAGATTGGCGCCGGCGTCGCGGTCGAGATAGCTCGAGAACACCGGCACCTGTCGGCGATAGGGATCAAGGCCCGGCGCCGCAGCGGTCGAATTGGCGTTGGCGAGGTTTTCGGCGACGATCCGTATGCGTCCCGATTGCGCGCGCATGCCGGAGGCCGAAACCGCGAGCGCCGTCGAAAGGTCATCCATCAGTCAACTCCTACCTGCCGCCGCGCGCCGCGAGGCGGATGAGATCCATGCCCTTGCGATAGACCGTCGAGGCGAGCTGATAATCCATGCGCGTCTCGGAGAGTTTCATCATCTGCGTCTCGACCGAGACTTCATTGCCGTTGAGCGAGGCTTCGCCGTCGGGCGCGGCATGGGGCTTTGGCGCCGCCGTCTGCGCCGCCGCAGGCAGATGGCGCGGATCGGAGACGCGCAGCGCCGCGACGCGCTTGCCGAAATCGGGGGCCCTTAGATCGCGCGCCACATAGCCCGGCGTGTCGGCGTTGGCGACATTCTCGGCGAGCACATTCGTGCGCGCGGCGAGGAATTGCAGGCGTCCGGCCAATCCCGCGAACAGCGATGACTTCATCAGGTCCATGGCGCTCCAGCCCCTTTCCCGCTTCCAAAATCGCGCCTTATGGTTAAGCAGTGCTGAAGGCGGCGCCGGTTGAAGCCGATTGTCGCGCGGGTCAAAATGCGCCTTAACGAATGCTTGCGCGGGGAGCGCTGACGCGATGCCGAGAAAGCTCGGATTGGTGCTTGGATCGGGCGCGGCGCGCGGCTGGGCGCATGTCGGCGTCCTGCGCGGCCTCGACGAGATCGGGGTAAAGCCCGATGTCGTCGCCGGCTGCTCCGTCGGCGCGCTGGTCGGCGGCGCCTATCTCGTCGGCGCGCTGGAGGAATTCGAGGCCTGGGGCCGCGAATTGTCGCCGCTGTCGGCCTTCGGCGCCTTCAATTTCTGGGTCAATCGCGGCGGCCTCATCGACACCAGGCCGGCGTTCGAAGCTTTTGCCGACTTCGACCGCAATATCGAGGACCTCGAGGTCAAATTCGGCGCGGTCGCCGCCGATCTCGGCACCGGCGAGGAGGTGTGGATCACGCAAGGCTCGGTGATCGCCGCCGCGCGCGCGTCGAGCGCCATCCCGGTGCTCTTTCACGCCGTGCAG
>JBGSNB010000261.1:0-2648 GCA_041739835.1 Parvularculaceae bacterium
GGCTGAAATCCGGCGCCGGTGCGCCCTCGCCCGCAAGGAAAGCCGACGCCGCTTCATCGAGGCGCGCACGGATCGGCGCGGACAGGCGGCGGCGGAATTCAATAAAACTCATGGGCGCAGTGTGCCGGACAATGCAGCCGAAGTGAGGCCCAATTCGGCGGACCGAAGGGCGCGAGGTCAAAGCCGCGGCGCCCGCAAGCCCGCCCGCCGAAAAAAGCAGGACCGCGCGCCGGACCGCAAAATCGCGCAGGATCAATCCCAATTGTTGCACTGCAAGGCGAGACCAGGACCCCATAAACGGACAGAACGCAATCTTCCCGATGTTCCCGACAAAACAGGGCCACGCACGAACCGCAGAAAACTCCGGATCGGTCAAGCCCTTGCAAATTATGGAAATCGGGGCACTGTGCGCGCCGTCAGCGCGGGCAAGTGCGGGACGGGCCTTGGACGACTTGCGCGCGTGTCGGGGGTAGTCGCAGCGCCGCTTATCGCGGGAGGGATCTGGAATCATGACTTCTGAAAACGCCAAGCCGGCGGTCGAAACGCGCCCGGCCTTCGCCAGCGGATTTATCCGGCGCAAGTCGATCGAGCAGATGCAAGCGGAGTTCGAGGGCGGCGAACTGAAGCGGACGCTTGGCGCATGGAACCTCGTGCTGCTCGGCATCGGCTGCATCATCGGCACCGGCATTTTCGTGCTGACCGGGCGCGCGGCGGCGGAATATGCCGGCCCCGGCATCATGGTCTCGTTCATCATCACCGGCACGCTCTGCGCGTTCGTCGCGCTCTGCTACGCCGAGCTGGCGTCCGTGCTGCCGGTGTCGGGATCGGCCTATTCCTATTCCTACGCGTCGATGGGCGAATTCGTCGCCTGGGTGATGGGCCTCTTGCTGGTGCTCGAATACGGGCTGGCGACGTCGACCGTCGCGGTCGGGTGGTCCGGCTATGTGGTCAGTTTTCTTCACGATATCGGCGTCAACATACCGCCTGAATTCACCTCCTCTCCAGGCCAACTGGTCGGCGCCATGGTCGACGGCGTCTTCGTCGCAAGATCTTCCTTCGAGGGCGGCGTCTTGCCGATCGGCGCCAGCGAAGTCGTCGCGAGCTTCAATCTGCCGGCGCTGATCGGCATCGTCGCGGTGACGGCGCTGCTGGTCGTCGGCATCAATGAATCGGCGACCGTCAACAATGTCATCGTCTTCATCAAGGTCGGCGTCGTCATCGCCTTCATCGCGATCGGCATGGCCTATGTGAATTTCGACAACTGGACTCCGCTGATCCCGGCGCGGATCACGCTCGACGAAGCCGGCAATGTGCTGCCCTCGACCGGCGAGACGCTCAGCTTTTTCGGCCAGCTGAAGGAAGCCTTCGTCGCGATCTTCACCGGCGACAATACGCATCGCTACGGCATCGGCGGCGTCATTCAGGGCGCGGCGGTGATATTCTTCGCCTATATCGGCTTTGAGGCGGTGTCGACCGCCGGCGCCGAATCGAAGAACCCCGCGCGCGACATGCCGATCGGCATTATCGGCTCGCTCGTCATCTGCACCATTCTCTACATCCTGACCGCCGGCGTACTGGTCGGCATCGTCCCCTATCAGATGCTCGACAATCCGGCGCCGATCGCGCTCGCGGTCAACCAGATCGGGCTTCCGTGGTTCGCAGTGCTGATCAAGGTCGGCGCAATCGCCGGCCTGTCCTCGGTGATGCTGGTCCTGTGTTACGGCCAGACTCGCATTTTCTATTCGATGGCGCGCGACGGATTGTTGCCGAGTTTCTTCGGAACCGTACACGCAAAATTCAAGACGCCGTGGATCAACACGCTGATCGTCGGCGCGCTTGCGGGATCGGGCGCCGCGTTCATGTCGCTCGACGCGCTCGCCGAACTCACCAATGTCGGCACGCTATCGGCGTTCATGATCGTCTGCATGACCGTGTTGTATCTGCGGTTCGTGCATCCGAACCTGAAGCGCCCGTTCACCGCGCCGCTCGGCCCGGTGACGCCGATCCTCGGCACGTCGATGTGCTTCATCCTGCTGATGTCGCTGATGACCAACCCGCACACGCGGAACTTCTTCCTGTATTACCTGGCGGGCGGCATCGTCGTCTATTTCCTGTTCGGCTTCTGGAATTCCAAACTCGGCAAGGCGAACGGCAAGAAGGCCTAGCGCTCGGCTTGAATTCTTTGGGCGGCGTAGAACATCAGCGCCGCCCACGCTGTCCCGAATGCGAGACCGCCGATCACGTCGGTCGGATAATGCACGCCGAGATAAACGCGGCTCGCCCCGACACAGAGCGCCAGAATGATTGCAACGGTGAAAATATAGCGACGAACCGCGCGCTCTTTCGTTTCGCGCGCCAGCAGCGCCGCGAGCGTCAGGAAGATTGCCGCAGCGCTCGCCGAGTGTCCGCTCGGGAAAGAGCCGCTTGTCGCCTCGACAAGATGCGGGACGATCTCAGGCCGCGCCCTGCCGAACAGATCCTTCAGATGACTGACGATCAGCGTCTCGCCGATGACCGCCGCGATCAGGATCGCGAGCGGCGCGCCCTCGCGGCGAACCACGAAAAAGCCGGCGACGGCGACCGTCAGCATGGTCAGGAACGGCGTTCCGCCAAGCATCGTCACGTCGCGCGCCGCCGCCTCGATCCAT
>JBGSNB010000374.1:0-2040 GCA_041739835.1 Parvularculaceae bacterium
GCGACGCATTCGCGAAAGGCGGCGTCAGCGAGCACCGTTGCGCCGCCGGCGCCGGACCGCTCTTCGCCGAGCAGGCGATCATCAAGGTCGCTGTCGCGGCGCAAATCCGCCGCATCCGGACGGCTGACATAGCGGTCATAGTCACGGTCGCTGTCATAATCGCGGCTGTCGCGCTGGTAGTAATAGTCGTCATTGAAGGCGCCGCGCCGGTCATCGCGGTCGTCATAACGCCGATCGTAGCGCCGGTCGTCATAGCGGTCATAGCGATCCCGATCGGACAAGGCGCGGTCGATCAGGATAACGCCGCCGATGATGCCGGCCGCGATCAGCGCGCCTTCGCCGGCGCTGATATGGCCGCGGCGATGATGGCGATAGCCGTAATAATTGTGATGGCGATAGGCCGGATAATAGCCGTAGTCGTAATGGTGCGGGCGATAATGATGCCCGCCATGTCGACCGCCGGCGAAAGCCGGCGCCGCAAATATCGTCGAGGCGGTCGCGAGCGCCGTCGCCGAAATCAGCGCCTTGCGAAAGACGGACGAAACCTTGGTCTGAGCGGACATCGATCATACTCCAACCGGCGCAAAGGAACGCGCGCCAACGGGCTGCAGCGTCGCCATCCATTGGGGCGAATTTGCGGCGCGGGCGTCCTTGCCGGCCTTGCCACGCGGTTGTGATACAGGTCATGATTAACCTTAAAGAGGTGACGCGCGTGATCCCCGCCGCCCAGATTCGGATGATCTCCACGACGGCCTGCGCGCTGGCGCTTGCCGGCTGCGCCAGCGGCATGAGCGTCGCGGACTGCTCCGGCGCCGACTGGACGAGCCTTGGCTTTGCCGACGGTCAGAGCGGCGCCGCATCCAATATGGTCGACAAGCGCCGCAAGGATTGCCGCGAGCATGGCCTTGACGTCGATCTCGCCGGCTATGCGGAGGGCCGCGCGCGCGGTCTTGCGCTTTACTGCACGCCGGAGGGCGGCTTTGCCGCCGGCAGGGCGGGCGGCGAATATCTAGGCGTTTGCCCGGCCGAGGCCGAGGCGGCTTTTCTCTCCGACTTCGAACTTGGCGCGAAACTCCATGCGCTGACCGCCGCGCGCGAAAAGGCGATCGCCGATTATGAAACCGCGGTCGCCGACCTCGACCAGCATCGTTACCTCCTCGGCGTCGCCGAGAAACGGTACGAAAAGCCGTCGATCAGCAATGAGGATCGCGAGCAGGAACGCCAGGACATGGAATATCGCCGTCGCGAAATTGCGCGCATCGACAACGACCTGCCGCTGCTGCTGGAAGCGATCGACGCCGGCAAGTCGGCGCTTGACGCCTTCAAGGCGGAACTCGCCGCGATGGGCAAGCCGTTCTGATCAGGCGAGCAGGCGGCGCGCCTCGTCGCAGTCGGCGGCGATCTGCGCCTTCAGCGCGTCGAGGCCCGAAAACTTCATCTCGTCGCGCAGGAAGGCGATGAAGGCGACTTCGATCGTCTTGCCGTAAAGATCGCCGACGAAATCGAAGAGGTGAACCTCGAGCAACGGCGCCGGCGCGCCGACCGTCGGCCGGCGGCCGAAATTGGCGACGCCGTCGATCGTCCGCCCTTCCGTCAGCACACGGACGGCATAGACGCCGCGGCGCGGCTCGATGATCTCGCCGAGCGTCAGGTTGGCCGTCGGAAAGCCAAGCGTGCGGCCGACCTTGTTGCCGGCCTCGACAATTCCGGCGACGCTCCAGGACCGCCCGAGCATTTCCGCGGCGCGGTCGACGGCGCCCGAAAGGATCGCCTCGCGAATGGCGGTCGACCCGATCTTGTCGGAATGGCCCTTTTCCGCGACCGGCGGCAGGATGAAGGCGGAAAGTCCGTAGGCGGCGCAAAGCGCGGCGAGCCCGTCGGCGTCGCCTGATCGCCCCGCCCCGAAACGGAAGTCGCCGCCGACGACGACGCCCGAAAGGCCGAGCGCGCCCTTCAGTCGATCGCGAACGAAGTCTTCAGGCGTCAGCGCGGCGAGGCTCGCGTCAAAGCGCAAGGACAGCACGACATCGGCGCCGGCCT
>JBGSNB010000386.1:0-4199 GCA_041739835.1 Parvularculaceae bacterium
GTCGGCGCGCACGGCGCGCAGCGATTCCGGTTGTGCGGCGGCCGGCACGCCGTCGATAAGGCCGACGCGCGCCGCCTGACGGTCGCGGCCGATGACCGTGAAGTTCGCAAGCGCCGCAGTGTCGCGTTCGATCTCGGCTGGAATGTCAGGCAAATCGGAACCGCCGGTGCCGTCGCCTTTCGGATCGCCCCCCTGCGCCACGAACCCCTCGATCACCCGGTGAAAATTGAGGCCGGTATAGAACCCCTGCCGGACCAGCGTCCTGATCTGTTCGACATGTTTCGGCGCAAGGTCCGGGCGCATCTCGACAAATATCGGCCCGGCCGGCAGGTCGATGAGGAGGAGATTTTCCGGATCGATCCCGCGCCACGCATTAGCCGGCGCATCGATGATCGCCTGTACCGGGTTGGGCGGCGGGTCCTTGGCGAAGGCCGGGGCCGCCAGGGCGGCTGAGAGAACCAATAAGGCGGAAACGCTACGCATCAATCAAACTCCTCAGCGTCGTCTGGCCGACATCTAGGCCTGAATTGTGACCGTCCTTCGGCGAAGGGCGGTCTCTTCTCATCCCACGGGTCCCGCGGCAAGGCGGCCGCCCCTCACCGCGCGAATTTCTTGCGCAGCGCCGTCGCGACCGCCGCCGGCACGAAGCTGTCGATATCGCCGCCGAGGCGGGCGATCTCCTTGACGAGGCGCGAGGCGATGAACTGGTAGCGGACATCCGCCATCAGGAAGACGGTCTCGATATCGTCATTGAGCTTTTGGTTCATGCCGACCATCTGGAACTCATATTCGAAATCGGAGACGGCCCGGAGCCCGCGGATGATGAAATTCGCGTTTACTTCCTCGGCGAATTTCATCAGCAGCGTTTCAAACGGCGTCACCCGGATCGGCACGCCGGATTTCTTTGAAATTGGCGCCATTTCGGCGGTGGTCAACCTGACGCGCTCGTCGAGCGCGAACAGCGGGCCCTTGTCGCGATTGATGGCGACGCCGACGACCAGTTCATCGACCATTTTCACCGCGCGCTCGATGATGTCGACATGGCCGAGCGTGATCGGATCGAAAGTGCCGGGATAAAGGCCGATGCGCTTCGTCATGCCAGATCTTCGCTCCCGCCGTCCTCGCCTACGCCGATATCCTCGATCCGCTCAACCGAAACGACTTTTTCGTCCTCGCCGGTGCGGAAGATCGTCACGCCCTGCGTATTGCGACCGGCGATCCTGATGCCGTTGATCGGCGTGCGGATCAGCTGACCGCCGTCGGTGACCAGCATGATCTGATCGGAATCCTCGACCGGGAAGGAGGCGCAGACGGGACCATTGCGCTCATTGACGACGATCGCGATGATGCCTTTGCCGCCGCGCCCGGAGGTGCGGTATTCGTAAGACGACGAACGCTTGCCAAATCCCCGGCGCGTGACGGTCAAGACAAACTGCTCGGCCGCTCCCAGCGCGGCGATGCGCGTCGGCGACAAGGCGGTTGGCGCTGTCGCTTCATCATCGGCGTCTTCCTCGCCATCTTCGCCGGCGGCGCGCCGCATCGCGGCGGCGTGTTTCAGATAGGCCCGCGCCTCTTCCGTCGAGGCGTCGACGCCGCGCAGGATCGCCATCGAGATCACTTCGTCATCATCGCCGAGGCGGATGCCGCGAACGCCCGTGGACGTCCGCCCGGCGAAAACGCGAATCTCCTCGACCGGGAAGCGGATGCACATGCCCTCGGCGGTTGTCAGCAGCACATTGTCGTCCGGCCGGCAGATCTGGACGCCGACTATGCCGTCCTGCCCGTTGCGCCATCCCTCCTCCAGCTTCATCGCGATCTTGCCGTTGCGATTGATGCGCTGGAAGTCGGACAGCTTGTTGCGGCGGACGGTGCCGGAGCGCGTCGCGAACATGATCTGCAATTTGTCCCAGGCGTCTTCATCCTCGGGCAGCGGCAGGATCGAGGTCACGCGCTCTCCCTGCGCCAGCGGCAGGAGATTGACGAAGGCCTTGCCCCGCGCGGTCGGCGGTCCTTCAGGAAGGCGCCACAGTTTCAGCTTATAGGCCATGCCGGTCGAGGTGAAGAACAGCAGCGGCGTGTGCGTGTGCCCGACGAAGAGCTGCGAGACGAAATCCTCTTCCTTGAACTTCATGCCGGAGCGGCCCTTGCCGCCGCGCTTTTGCGCGCGATAGGTCGACAGCGGCGTGCGCTTCACATAGCCGCCATGGGTGACGGTGACGACCATCTCCTCGCGCGCGATCAGGTCCTCGTCCTCGACCTCGCCTTCCGCATCGATGATTTCGGTCCGGCGCGGCGTCGCGAAGTCCGCCTTCGCCGCCGCGAGTTCATCCTTGATGATCGTCAGCACGCGGCTGCGATTGCGCAGGATATCGAGAAAATCGGCGATTTTTTCGGCAAGCCCCTTCAGCTCGTCGCCGATTTCGTCGCGGCCGAGCGCCGTCAGCCGCTGCAACCGCAGATCAAGGATCGCCTTGGCCTGCTCTTCGGAGAGCTTCAGCCTGTCGCCCTCCGCCATCAGATGGCGCGGATCGGCGACCAGCAGCACCAGCGGCGCCAGATCCTTCGCCGGCCAGTCGCGCGACATCAGCTGGTCCCGGGCGGTCTGCGGATCGGGCGCCCGGCGGATCAGCGCGACAATCTCGTCGATATTGGCGACGGCGATCGCGAGGCCGACCAGGATATGGGCGCGGTCGCGCGACTTGTTCAGCTCGAATTTGGTGCGGCGGGCGACCACATCTTCGCGGAAATCGATGAACGTCTTCAGCACGTCGCGCAGCGTCATCTGCTGCGGCCGGCCGCCATTCAGGGCCAGCAGGTTGACGCCGAAGCTCGTCTGCAATTGCGAGTGGCGGTAGAGCTGGTTCAGCACGACATCAGGCGCCGCGTCGCGCTTCAATTCGATGACGACGCGGATGCCTTCGCGGCTCGACTCGTCGCGGATATCGGAGATGCCTTCGAGTTTCTTGTCGCGGACGAGATCGGCGATGCGCTCGATCATCACCGACTTGTTCACCTGATAGGGGATCTCGGTGACGATGATCGCGGTGCGGTCCTTGCGGATCTCCTCGAACGCCGCGCGGCCGCGCATGACGACGGAGCCGCGGCCGAGCAGCAGCGCGGCCTTTGACCCGGCATGGCCGAGAATGATGCCGCCGGTCGGGAAATCCGGTCCGGGGACGATATCGAGGAGTTCCGAATCCGTGATCGCCGGTTTGTCGATCATCGCGATCGTGGCGTCAACGATCTCGCCGAGATTGTGCGGCGGGATATTGGTCGCCATGCCGACGGCGATGCCGCCGGCGCCGTTGACGAGGAGATTTGGAAACCGCGCCGGTAACACGGTCGGCTCTTTTTCCGAACCGTCATAATTCGGCTGGTAGGAAACCGTGTCCTTCTCGATGTCTTCGAGCAGCGCGTGCGCCGGCTTGTCCATGCGCACTTCGGTGTAGCGCATGGCGGCCGGCGGATCGCCGTCGATCGAGCCGAAATTGCCCTGCCCGTCGAGCAGCGGCAAGCGCATCGAAAATTCCTGCACCATCCGGGCCAGCGCGTCATAGACGGACTGGTCGCCATGCGGATGGTATTTGCCGATGACATCGCCGACGACACGGGCGGATTTGCGATAGGGCTTGTTCCACGCGTAACCAGCTTCGTGCATCGCCCACAACACGCGGCGGTGCACAGGCTTCAGACCGTCGCGCGCGTCAGGGATGGCACGGCTGACGATGACGCTCATCGCATAGTCGAGATAGGACCGGCGCATCTCCTCTTCGATGGAGACCGACTGGATCGACCCGCCGGCGTCGTTTCCGCCGGGAACCGGGCCGCCGGATCCGGCGCCGCCGCCGCCGTTTTCCGGCGCGTTATCGTGGTCTTCTGCTGTCACGAAAATCCTTCAGGAATCAGAGACTAAAATGCCGTTGTTGCCTAGCATTCCGCGCCCCCCCGCGGCAAGCGCCGGACGCCCTTGGCAGGGCGCGATCCGGCGTCCATACAAGACCGCGATTTAGCTGATCCGGAAAGGTAATTCGATGCGCCGCGCGATCTCCAGCCTGCCCATTCTCGCCCTTGCCGCGCTGGGGCTCGCCGCTTGTGGAAAAAACGACGGCGCGTCCGCGCCCGAAGCCCACATCGTCCCGGCCGCTGCGTCGCTGTTGACGCGCCAGTCGCCGGACACCGCCTCGAAGAACCGGTCGCTC
>JBGSNB010000431.1:0-2915 GCA_041739835.1 Parvularculaceae bacterium
ATTTTCCAGCATCGGCGATTTCGCGCCAGGCGATCCGGCGCCGCCGGTCGGCGCAAGCGCCTTCACCTTCGCGGCATTGTCGCTGAGGCCGGCGCGCTTGATGAAATGCAGGCGGCGGATCGGATAGATGTCCTCCGACCAGGCGCGCAGGAGACCGTGCTTGAACTGCTGATCGAGACGGTCGCGTCGCATGTCGGATTCCGTTGAGAGCGTGATCGCGTCTTCGCCCGCATCATCCAGCAACAAATCCGAAAACCACGATTTGTAGACCGCCTTGCCGTAACGCCTGACCAAAATCTCTCGAAACAATGAAAAGTTCTGTTCGGCCGAACCGCCGCCGTTCTCAGTCATTTCCCGAAGCCCCAATTCCCAGATACCGCCCAAAAGACGACCGCTCGCAAGACATTGCGTCGCAGGCGATCGACCCTACGATTCAAGAAACAACGCCCAACCCCGGGGCGTCGCTCAGATACTTAGGTGAAAATCGCCGAAGAAGAATACGGTTTGAGCGCAGTAACGCACGTGAGAAGGCCGCCAACCAATTGAACCATGCAATCAGCTTTTGACCTGCTCATCTGCAGCCCCTCGTTTCTCGCGTCCGGAGACGCTCTCTTTTTCAGCTACCCCGCAGAAATCTTGCGGGAACGATGTGATCAACACTCAAACTGTATGAACGCGACAACGAACTGCAAATTAATCCGTGTTCGTCTTAATTCTGTTTTGATCGTATCTCTGGGTTCCGCCCGTGTAAATAGTTTTCGCCGCGAATCTTGTCTCTTTTTTGGCGAGTCGACGCATTGACTTTCGGCTCTTCGCGCCAAAACAAAAACTTAGCGGCGACGTAGAAAAACATGGTGGAAAATTCATGCGATACGCAAGGCGTGCATCCGGCATTTTGTGCGCCGCGAACCGGCGGATTGCAATCGGCAATCGCGGCGCCGAGGGCAAGAAAAAGCCCCGCCGCGAAACGCGAGCGGGGCGCACTCTCGAGATCAGGACGCCGTCAGGCGGAGAGTTTTTTCACGCGGGCCGCAAGTCGCGAGATTTTCCGCGACACGGTTGATTTATGAGCGACGCCCTTGGTCACCGAGCGGTGAAGCTCGGGCTGCGCCGCGCGCAAGGCGGCCGCCGCCGCCTTCTTGTCGCCGGAGGCGATCGCTTCTTCGACCTTGCGCACGAAAGAACGCACGCGCGACCGGCGCGCCTTGTTGACTTCCGTGCGCTTGGCGATCTTGCGCACCATCTTTTTTGCCGACGATGTGTTCGCCATGGGTCCTGCTTCCGCTCACCGCCAAAATGCGGCGCTTGATGTTGATGAACTCGCGTGCCGGAGGTCCCCGGACCGCAAGCGAGGCGTGGCTTATAGCGACGGGTCTGAGGGGCGTCAACGCCGAAAACCAGCCTGTTTCCGGCGCGAATATTCCGGCGTCAACGCTGGCATTTGACGCAGAAATAGGTCGATCGGCCCGACTGGACGATGCGCCGCACGGCGGCTGAACAGCCAGGGCATTTCTCGCCCTCGCGGTCATAGACCTTGAACCGGTGCTGGAAATATCCAAGCGCGCCGTCCGAGCCCGCAAAGTCCCGGAGCGAAGAGCCGCCGGCGTCAATCGCCCGCACAAGCGTCATCCGGATCGCGGCATGGAGTCTTTCTGACGCCAACTTGCTGACATTGGAGGATTTTCGGCGGGGCGACACCCCCGCCTCGAACAGCGCCTCGCAGACATAGATGTTGCCGAGCCCGGCGACGACGGACTGATCGAGCAGCGCCGCCTTGATCGGCGCCGACCTGCCATGCAGCGCAACCGCCAGCGCGTCCGGCGTGAAGTCCGGCCCGAGCGGTTCGGGTCCCATCGCCGCGAAATGGCTTGAGCGGTCAAGGGCGGCGGTCGCGACAAGGTCCATGAAGCCAAAACGCCTTGGGTCGTTATAGACGATCGCCGCGTCACCCTGCGGTCCGGCCACTTCGAAACGGACATGATCGTGGACGGGGTCCGTCGGCGCGGCGAAATGAAAGTCTCCCGGCCGGGCGCGCCGGTCCCCGAATGAGACCGAAAACCGACCGGACATGCCAAGATGCATGATCAGCGTCTCGCCGGAAGAAAGGAAGGCGGTGAGGTACTTGCCGCGCCGCCCGAGCGTCTCGACCTGAGCGCCTTCAAGGCGCCGGGCGAAACCGGCCGGCAGAGGAAATCTGAGGTCGGGGCGACGGACAGTCACTGCCGAAAACACCGCGCCGGCCAATGCCGGCGCCAGTCCGCGCCTGACGGTTTCGACTTCGGGAAGTTCCGGCATTGCGCATCCACCGAATTATTGACGGCGACCCTTTCAGCTTCCGTCGCGCGCCGCTAGGTTCGCTTGAGGGGCTGAACCCGTGGGCGACAAGAAGTACAAGGCGTTTATCAGTTATAGCCATGCTGACGAAGCGTGGGGCGCGTGGCTGCAGCGGTCGCTGGAAGCGTTCAGCCCGCCGGGATCGCTGGCGCAAACGCTGCAAGCCGCCGGCCGGAGCGCCAGGCTGGCGCCGGTCTTTCGGGACCGCGAGGACCTCCCCGTCGCCGGCAATCTCAATTCGGCGATAAAGGCGGCGCTCGCCGATAGCGAGTTCCAGATCGTGCTGTGCTCGCCGAACGCCGCGCGATCGCGCTGGGTCAATGAAGAGATCAAGCTATTCCACAAGTTGCATGGTCCGGGGCGCAGCTTTGCGCTGATCGTCGGCGGCGAACCCGGCGCCGCCGCCATTGCTGGCCGAGAGGCCGACGAATGCTTCCCCCCCGCCCTGCGTTTCGCGCTCGACCCTGACGGCCGGGTGACGGATGCGCCGTCCGAGCCGCTGGCGGCGGATGCGCGCAATGGCGGCGACGGCAAGAAATACGCGCTGCTGAAGATCGCAGCAGGAATGCTCGGCGTCGGCC
>JBGSNB010000509.1:0-2084 GCA_041739835.1 Parvularculaceae bacterium
CGGATCGGGCGAACAGGTTCGCGCCGGCGTCACCGTGCAGCTGACCGCCCGCGAGTTCATGCGCCTGTCGCTGGGCGCCGGCGAACTTGGACAATCGGCGCAGGAGCTGATCGCCGAAGCGATCGAGGAGTATCTCGACGCGCGCGGCGTCATCTCGCTTGGCGGGTGTTCCTGTCTTGACGTGCTGGCAAACAAACCGAGCGGTTCGCTCTAGCCGCCAGCGCCGGCGTCTTGCAAATTGCGGCTGGTGCAGAACCCGCCCGACCAGAGCGCCGACTACCTGACACGTCCGCCGCGGCCGTCGCTTGCGGGGATCGTCCGCTGCGTCTGGCGATACCGGTCGTCGTCAAGTGAAAAACGCGTCGAGCCGATTCCGCCGGACGGATGTCCGGAATTTATCGTCAATACCCGGAGCCCGGCGTTCGAATTTGCCGCGGAAGGCGGCTGGCGCCCGCAAGCCGCCGCGGTCTTCGCCGGCCAGTTGACGAGGCCCCTGACGCTGACGGTCGAGGGCCCTGTCGAGACGATTGGCGTGCGGTTCGAGCCGGACGGCGCGCGCGAATTTTTCGGCGCTTCGATGAAGCGCGCCACAGACCGCCGCATTCCCATATCTGAAATTCGCAACATTGACGTCGAAGCGCTGGTCTGCGCGCTGCGCTTGCGGGATTGGGAAAGCCAGGCCGAAATGGTGCTCGACATCGTCGCCGCTGCAATTCCGGCGGGAATGGAAAAAGACCCGCTTGTCGCAGACGCGATGTCACGCTTCGCCGAAAACCGGCCGATTGCGATCGATGCGCTCACCATTCGCCAGTTGCAACGGCGCTTTGTCGACCGGGTCGGCGTGTCGATGCGGGAATACCGCTCGATCCTGCGGTTTCGCCGCGTGTTCGATGACATCGAGGCGCGCCCCGATTGGGCGCAGTCGGCCCTCGCCGCCGGCTATTTCGATCAGGCGCAGATGGCGCGGGATTTTCGTCGCTATCTTGGATGCACCGCCAGCCAATGGGCGCGCCAGAAAGCGGGGCTGGCGACGTCATTGGCGCGCTAGCGAGATGTCGCAATCCTACAAGCCGGCGCTTGGGCCGCAGGCGATTTTGGCGGGGTGAAGGAGAAAAAAATATGAAAATGCTGTTGCCGCTTCTCGCTCTCGTCGCGCCCGCCGGCGCCGCCGCCAGCACCACGCCAGCGCATGCGCCGGAATGGCTGGCCGGCTATTGGCTCTCCTGCGATCGCGGAAAGCAGAACGTCGAGGTGTGGATCAGCGACGGCTCGGGCGCGCTGGTCGGGGTCAGCCAGAGCGCCGGGTTCTTCGAGCATCTTCGGATCGGGCCGGTCGATGGCGCCATCGCTTATGTCGCGAGCCCGGGCGGCGCGCCGCCGATCGCCTTTCCGCTGATATCGCAAAGCAATGACGCGATTGGCTTCGAGAATGCGGCGCATGATTTTCCTCAGCGCATCTTTTACGAACGCAATGGCGAAACGCTCCGCGCCCGGATCGAGGGAAATGTCGAGGGCAAGGCGCAAAGCGCCGAGTGGCGGTTCCGCGCGGCGCCGCTGGGCGCCCAATGCGACTGAGCGACTTTTGGCTTGTCGAGTGCTGTTGCAGCGAGAGCCTGCGCCGATCGACAAAACGAAGATGGGGCAAGCCGAATAGCGCCAAATTGCCGATTTTGCGGATCGACTGTCGCCAGGCTTCCCGCTAGTTTCGCGCCATGGCCCAGCGGCAAGATGCTGACAACGATATCCGGATCGAGTCGCGGTTTTATGCGCCAGGCGAATCGCAATCCCGTCATTGCGACCCTGAGCCTCGCGTCAGCATTGTCGTCGAGGGAGAATTCGCGGAAGAAACCGCGCGGTTCGCCGGCAAAATCGCTGTCGGCGCGATATTGATGAAATCGCCCGAAGGCGCCCATTCGACGAAGTTTGGCGCCGCCGGCGCTGCGATCGTATCGCTGATCCTGCGTGAGGGCGACTTCAATCAGTTGGTCGCTCCGTTGTCCGGCGGCTGGCGTCTAATTGACAAGGCTGATGGCGTCCGCTGCGCCGCGAGGCTTCTGGAGGCGGTGCGTGTACGGAACGATTGC
>JBGSNB010000544.1:0-1726 GCA_041739835.1 Parvularculaceae bacterium
CCTCGAGCTCGGCCTTCGGATACCTGCCAAGCAGGACTTCAAGCCGGCGGGCGGCTTCTTTTTCGCCACGCTGCCGAAAGGCGAGATTGGCCTGGCTGCTGCCGAGCGCTGACCGCGACAGGCGAACATCGAGGCTCGACGCCACGCCGCGCTCATAGCGACGTTCCGTGACATTCAGGTTGCTTTGCCGCGCGGCGACATCGCGCTCGGCGAGTTCGCGCTGCTGGCGCGCCTCGATCAGGCCGAACCATGATTGCGTCACGGCGCCCGCGATCGACAGCCGCGCGCCCTGAAATTCGGCGAGGCTCGCCTTCGCCTCCTTGTAGGCGGCGCGGGTTTCGTCGGTGAGACGGCCCCAGATGTCGAGCTCCCAAGAGATCTGCGCGCCGAGCGAATAATTGTTGATGTAGACGCGCCGGTTCGGAAGCGGGCTCTCAGCGATGCCGTCCTGGCCCGGCGTGCCGCCGGCCGGTCCGACAAACAGGTCAAGCCCGTCGAGCTTGCCGTCATTGTCCGCATCGACGCCGAATTGCTGCTCGAGTTCCTTGGCGCTGGTGCCGCTGCCGACTGGAGCGCCGCCAGCTTGCGCGGCGAGCGACGGATCGGAAACAATCGCGTTGCGGCTGGCCCCACCCTGCGCGTTCAAGGTCGGCAGCAGATTGGCGCGCGCGATCTTGGCCCCGGCGCGCGCCGCTTCGAGATTGGCGGCGGCGGCGAGCAGATTGTTATTGTGGCCCATCGCTTCGCTGACAAGGCCGTAAAGCGCATTGTCGCCAAATGGCGCCAGCCAGTCGCCGACAGGCGGATCGGCGGTATCCTCGCCGGCGGCGGCGAAGGTCGCGGGCGGGTCGGGGAGCTGGGTGTCGAGCAGCTCCTCATCGACGCTGGCGCATCCGACGGCGAGCAACGCCAGAAGCGAGACGCTTCCTCTAAACATGCAGTCCTCCAAACTCGCAACGCGTTGACGCGCCGTTTTTCCCGAAAGAGGCGTTTCCGCACCCTATCTCAAGAGCATATCGGCGGATCGAGGCGCAGTTGCGACAAGCCGGGAATGCAGCCTGCCGCGCCTGCGACCGTCTTATATCGGGATGGTTAACCTTTTTACGCTCCCCGCAAACGTTTGGACGCCAAAAATCCGGCGTCTGTGTGGGGAAAAGGTCACGTTTAACGGGATTCCGCCTGCCTTGATGCAAGGCGGGCGCGATTTCCGGTCTTGTTCGGAGATGGCTGTCTGCCGCCGGCTATTCGACCGGCTTCAGATTTGGATTTTCGACCCAGCCGACATTGCCGTTTTCGTCTTCGACCTCCCACCAGAGGTCTTCCTTGGCGCCGGTCGGGTAGACGACATCGCCTTTTTCGAGATTGCGCACGGCGCTCGACGACGCGGAGGGCGAGCGTTTCAGCTCAACGCTTTTCGCGCTGACCTTGAAGGTCTCCTTCGGCGCCGCCGCCGCGGCGACCTCCGGCAGGCCGCCAAGGTCGCCGACGATCTGGCGATAGGCGTCGAGGAACGCGAAGGTGACGACCTTGCCGACTTCGGTGTCTTCATACCCGCCGCCGACCGCGCCGCCGAACCCATAGCCGGCGCCCGCCGCAAAGCCGATGTCTTTCTTTGACGCGGAACCTTCCGCCGTCGCCTCGATCTCCGAGGTGCGGACATTCATCAGCGTCAAGACTGTCTGCGCCTCGACCCGCTTCGTCTTGATGCCGCCGAGAAGGCCGCCGA
>JBGSNB010000563.1:0-2708 GCA_041739835.1 Parvularculaceae bacterium
CCTGGCGGGAATTTCCCCGAATCGATTCTTACTTGGGTAAAACACCTTGAAAGCATATCAGGGAAAAATACCAGTACCTCACGTGCAGAAAAATTCGCACCGATTTCAGTAACGTCGTGATTTGTCGGACATCACTCTGTATTATTCAGCTGAAAATAGATCCAACTCATTCAAATTGGACAAGATTCATTTCTGTCAAAGCCATCATGAGGATCATGTGATGAAAGAATAACTTCTGCTTTTGCTCTGATTGTATCGTTTGTGAAATCTGTTCAAGAAATCTTGTAGATAAAACTCCACCGAAACTATTTTCCGAGCGACGTAGAAAAGAGCTGTTTTTTTTCTATAAATAATTCGTAAGTTTTCGAATTGTGAAGTGTCACACTGTTCGAATAACTCGTGAAATGTCTTCAGGGAAGAACGAGACCATAAGTTCTTGCCAAGAAAATCGATAGTATCCGTTTTTCCACGCCGGAAGTTCTCTCGACCGCCAGCGCCTCGCCTTCGTCGACCGGCATCACTCCGAACAAAGGCGCAATGCGTTTGGTGATCGCCGCAAAAGTCGGGGCCGCATTCCAGCCGGCGGTCGCGTATCCCCAGGTGCCCTCCACCGCCTGCGGCTCGTCCAGCGACACCAGCACCGCATAACGCGGCGCATGGCCGGGAAACGCGCCGACAAAGGTCGCAATGCGCGCGTCCCGATTATAGCTGCCGCGCGATGGTTTTTCTGCAGTCGCCGTCTTGCCGATGACGAAATATCCGGGCGCCTCGGCAAGGCTTGCGGTGCCGCCCTCTATGACGCTGCGCATCACGCGGCGCATGATGAGGCTTGTTTCTTCGGATAGCACGCGTCGGCCTTCGGGCGCATCGTCGATCTTGACGAAAGTCGGATCCTGATAGACGCCGCCATTGACGACGCTGGCGGCTGCGGCGAGCAGATGCAGAGGCGTCACCGAAATCCCGTGGCCGTAGGATATGGTCGCGGTTTCGACCGGTCCCCATTGCCAGGGAAGTTCCGGCGCCCGCTTTTCCGCAAGTTCGATCGGCAATGGCTCAAGCAGCCCAAAATTCCGCAATGCCGCTTTCTGGCGTTCGGCGCCTAGGTCGGCCGCCATGCGCGCGGCGCCGATATTGGAAGAATATTGCACCACTTCCGAAAATCCAAGCACGCGGTTCTCGCCGTGGAAATCGCGAATGATCTTGTCGGCGACCCGGTAATATCCGCGCGCGTCATAGGTCGAGGATTCGCTCGCCGCGCCGGTTTCGAGCGCCGCCGCCGCCGTGAAGATCTTGAACGCCGATCCAAGCTCATAGCGGTCGTAAACGGCGCGATTGCGGCGGGAATCGGCCGGCGCGGCGCCCGGCGCATTTGGATCGAAATCCGGCAGGCTGGCGAGCGCCAGAATTTCGCCGGTCCTCACGTCTATCACCGCGCTGAACGCGGCCTTCGCGCGAAACTTCGCCAGCGATGCGGCAAGTTCCTGTTCGACGATCTGCTGCGCGCGCACATCAATCGACGCGGTCAGCGGTCCCGGCTGGCGCCAGTCGTTAATCACGCGTTCAAGGCCCATGACGCCGCCCTTGCCGGCTTCGGTATGGCCGACAACATGCGCCGCGATCGGCCCTTGCGGATAAAACCGCCTGGTGCGCGGCGAAAAGCGGACGCCGGTCAGGCCGAGCGCGAACACGGCGTCTTCCTGCGCCGGCGTCAGCCGCGCCTGGATTTCGACATAGCGGCCCGCCGCGAGTTTTTCCTCGAGATGGGCGGCGTCGATGTCGGGAAACACCGAAGCGATCGCCCGCGCCGTTTCCTCGGCGCTCCAGACTTCGTCGCCAGCGATTTCGAGCGACCGCATCGGAAGATTGACAGCAAGCAGCACGCCGTTTCGATCGACCATTTCGCGCCGATCGGGATCGTCGCCCTGAACCGACGCGACACGGGCGGCGGCGTCTTCGGGACCCAGGGAGACGACGCCGAGACGAACGCCGAGCAGCGCGAAGGCAAACGCGAAGGCCGCTGCGCACATGCCGATGCGACGGCGCGCAACGCCGAGGGTGCGTGCGCGGCGGTTCTTGGCGGCGATGCGCGCGGCTCCCTGATCGCCGGCGCAATGGCGCTCCTCGACAATCGTGCAGCGAACGCGCGATGGCGCCGATTTCCTGCGCATGACGCTCCTCAGCGAATGCCTTGGGCGAGCGAAGTGACCTCAAGCGGCAGCGGCGTTGGCGACATCACGGAGGTCGCGTCGCGCAACTCGCCGCCAAAGTCAGCGACAAAGTCTTCAGCAGTGAGCAGTTGCGCGCCCGACAAGGGCCTGAGATCCGTCACGGCGTCGGCGACGCCGGCGAGCCGTTCCGGGCTTTCGAGATAGGCGACCTCGGCGCGCAGCGCGTGAATAGAGGATGTTTCAACTGTTCTTGCGCGCTCAAGCCGTTGCAATTCCAGCCGCGTTTCGCGCACCGCGGCCTCGGCCTTGTATCGGCCCGCCGCGGCGGCGGCGAGCATGAAGCACAACAAGATCATAGTGAGGCGCATCATCGTGCTAACTCCAGGCTGCAAGGGGAAGCGAGAGGGAAAGTCGCGGCAGGAACGCACGAAAATCGCCGCCCTGCGGCGGCGCATGCGTGCGAATGGCGGTGCGAAGCTTGGCGGAACGTGCGCGCGGATTGTCGGCGATTTCGGCATCGCTCGGCGTCTGCGGCTTGTC
>JBGSNB010000010.1:0-1644 GCA_041739835.1 Parvularculaceae bacterium
CTGGTTGTCGATGCGCCGGCTTTCGTGGCGCTCGGTGCCGAGCACGAACAGGCCGCCGGCGTCCAGCGCTTTTTTCTTTTCGTCGGCGACGCGCGTTTCGATCTCGGCGCGCTTGCGCGCGATCGTCTCGGCGTCGTCGCCATCGGCGAGGCTGTCGAGAACCAGTCTGTCGACCGAGCCGCCGAGCTGGATGTCGGTGCCGCGCCCCGCCATGTTGGTGGCGATCGTCACCGCGCCGGGCTTGCCGGCTTCAGCGACGATCGAGGCTTCCTGTTCATGGAATCGGGCATTGAGGACATTGTGCGGGATCGGCGTTTTGCGGATCGCGATTTCCTCGATATAGGCGGCGCGGTCGAGAAGGTCTTTCCTGAGGTCGGCTTCCTTTTCCTTCAACTCGTCGGCGCGCGTCTTCAGCGTCTTGGCGACCTCGCGCCAGAACGCCTTGTCGCCGAGCAAGGTCGACAGTTGTTCCGATTTTTCGATCGACACGGTGCCGACCAGCACCGGCTGGCCCTTGCGATGGCAGTCGGCGATCTGCACCGCGATCGCCTTGTTCTTTTCGGCGGCCGTCATGTACAATTCGTCGTCCATGTCGGCGCGCAAAATCGGCTTGTTGGTCGGCACCTCGACGACCGAGAGCTTGTAGATGTCCGCGAATTCGGCCTCTTCGGTGAGCGCCGTGCCGGTCATGCCGGCGAGCTTTTCATAAAGCCGGAAATAATTCTGGAAGGTGATCGAGGCGAGCGTCTGGTTCTCCGGCTGGATCGCGGCCTTTTCCTTCGCCTCGACCGCCTGGTGCAGGCCCTCCGACCAGCGTCGGCCTTCCATCATGCGGCCGGTGAATTCGTCGATGATGACGACCTTGTCGCCGCGGACGATGTAGTCCTTGTCCTTCTGGAAGGTCTTGTGCGCCTTCAGCGCCTGATTGACGTGGTGGACGATCGAGATGTTGACGGCGTCATAAAGGCTTTCGCCCTGCAGCAGGCCGGCCTCCTTCAAGAGGCCTTCAAGCTTTTCATTGCCGGCTTCGGTGAAGCTGACCGAGCGCTGTTTCTCGTCGATCTCGAAATCGCCCTCGCCGAGGCGCGGAATGAAACTGTCGATGGCGATGTAGAGTTCCGATTTGTCGTCGGTCGGGCCGGAAATGATCAGCGGCGTGCGCGCTTCGTCGACGAGGATCGAATCGACTTCGTCGACAATCGCAAAGTGATGGCCGCGCTGCACCATCTCCTCGCGCGTCGCCTTCATGTTGTCGCGCAGATAGTCGAAACCGTATTCGTTGTTGGTGCCGTACGTGATGTCGCAGGCGTAAGCGGCGCGGCGCTCGGCGTCCGAAAGCCCGTGCACGATGACGCCGGTCGTCATGCCGAGCCGTTCATAGACGCGGCCCATCCATTCCGCGTCGCGGCTCGCGAGATAGTCATTGACGGTGACGACATGAACGCCCTTGCCGGTCAAGGCGTTCAGATAGACCGGCAGGGTGGCGACGAGTGTCTTGCCTTCGCCGGTCTTCATTTCGGCGATATTGCCCTCATGCAGGACCATGCCGCCGAGCAGCTGCACGTCGTAATGGCGCTGGCCCAGGGCGCGCTTGGCGGCCTCGCGCACCGTCGCGAAGGCGTCCTCGAGGACCGCGTCGAGGAG
>JBGSNB010000033.1:0-4108 GCA_041739835.1 Parvularculaceae bacterium
CCCCGGCGCCGCCGCCCCCGCCGCCGCCCGTCAACACCGGACCGACCTGGACGCAAGGCGTCTTCCAAGCGGCGAGCCAGTTCAAGGATCGCTGCGCCGTCGTCCGCACCGGCGTCGACATCGAGGGCAACCCGTTCCCCGATCGCGCCGGAACGCTGCTGGAGGAACTGTTCTGGCTGCGCTCGTGGACCAACGAGACCTATCTCTGGAACACCGAAGTGCAGGATCGCAATCCGGCGACCTTCAACGACCGGCTCGCCTATTTCGCCGTCCTGCGCACCACCGCGACAACGCCGTCCGGCAAGGACAAGGACGACTTCCATTTCAGTCAGCCTACGACGGAATTCCTGGAGCAGCGCAATCTGGCGCCGAGCGCGGGCTATGGCGCGCGCCTCATTTCGTTCTCGAACACGGTCCCCCGCGATTTCCGCGTTCTTTTCACCGAGCCCGGCTCGCCGGCGTCGGAAGTCGTCATGGGAGAGGCCAATCTGGTGCGCGGCGCCCGCATCCTCAAGGTCGACAATGTCGATCTCGTCAATGCGAACACGCAGGCCGAGGTCAATATCCTCAACGCCGGCCTGTTTCCGGCGAATGCCGGCGAACTGCACACCTTCGAGGTCCAGGATCCCGGCGCCGCCTTCCCGCGGACGATCATGATGACGTCGGCGAACATTTCGGCAAAGCCGGTCAATCGGACGGCCGTGATCAATACGCCGACCGGCGATGTCGGCTATATCCTCTTCAACACCTTCAGCCCGTTCGCTTCGGAAAAGGAAATCGCCGACGCCATCGCCGCCATGAGCGGGCTGGGCGTCGCCGATATCGTTCTCGACCTCAGATATAATGGCGGCGGACTTCTCGCGGTCGCCTCGCAGCTCGGCTACATGATCGCCGGCGATGCGCGCACCAGCGGCAAGACCTTTGAACTGCTGCGGTTCAACGCCGCCGCCGGCAACCGCAATCCGGTGACGGGGACGCTGAACGATCCGCTGCCATTTTTCACCACGGGCCTCGGATTCTCTTTGCCGGACGGCGCGCCGCTGCAGACGCTGAACCTTCCGCGCGTTTATATCCTGTCGACCGGCAACACTTGCAGCGCCAGCGAATCCGTCATCAATGCGCTGCGCGGCATTGACGTCGAAGTGATCCTGATCGGCGGCACGACCTGCGGAAAGCCGTTCGGCTTCTATCCGACGGACAATTGCGGCGAGACGTATTTCACCATCCAGTTCCAGGGCGTGAACAACAAGAATTTCGGCGATTATGCGGACGGGTTCATCGCGCAGAATTCCAACGCCGCCTTCGGCGTCCGCATTCCCGGCTGCGCCGTCGCGGATGATCTCAGCCGCGAGCTTGGCGACCAGAACGAGGCGTTGCTGGCCGCGGCGCTGCAATATCGCGCGACCGGCGCCTGTCCGACGCCGCCATCCTCGGTGATCGCGGCGCGTTCGGTCCGGGGCGACCCCTCGACGGCGATCGAATTGCCGGCGGCGGACGGGATCTTTGAGACCAATCGTGACATGAGAATGCCGGAACTTTGATAAAGGCGGAGGCGATGCTCCCTCTCAACGGTTCGACCCTGTTCGGCCTGATGGCGGCGACCGCGCTCGGCGCTTGCCAGTCGAATGGCGCCGCGATGCCGGCCGTCCTTGAAAAAGCGGACGAGCCGACGATCGCCGAGGTGAAATCCGTGCTCGCGCGGGCGATGAACGACGCCAGCGTCGAGATCGGCGCCGGCGACCTCACCGAGGTCTCGACCATCACGGCGCTGCCGCCAAGGCTCAATCCGAACGAGGACCGGAGCCTCGCCGCGCCGACTCAATTCGACCTGATGATCCGCGATGGATCCTGCTTCCTTGTGCGGCGCGACACCGGCGAGGAATTCGCGCTCACCGGTGTCGCCTGCAAGCCCGCCGGCTGATAAAGCGCGTTAACGCATAATTAACCCAAATTCGACTCAGGTGAGTCGCGAGGGAGCGGCGCGCAAGATGCGCCCGCAATCAAGGGCGCGGCGGCGTCGGGGCAAGACAGGTCATGCGGTATTCAACGCGGCTATTGCTGGACGTGATCGCGCCGGCGTTTTTCATCTGCTGGGCGGCTTATCTCGCCTATGACGCGGTCGTTGGCGCGACCGGTTACCGCGCGCTGCGCGGGCTCGAAGCGGAGGTTGCGGTGCGGACGGCGGAAGTCGAGAGGCTGACCGCCGAACGCCGGCGGCTGCAGATCGTGGCGGCGCAACTCAACCCCAAATCCCTCGATCCCGACATGGTCGAGGAAAAAATCCGTTCGGTCCTCGGCTATGTCGCAGAGGGCGATGTCGTGATCCCGCGCGACCAGCTTGAGGAAGTCCTCCGGGAAGCTGAGGCCGGCGGTCCCTGACGGGACCTTGTGAGCGCTCCGGCCATTCCCTAAAAGCGGGGACATCCAACGCCGGAGACCCGAATGGCCGCCAAGCCCGTCCAGAAATCCGCCCAGAAGTCCGCCAACGCCGGAAACGGCCCGGTCGCCAGGCCCGCGCGCGATCTGCAGGCGACGACGGCGGAATTGCTCAAATATTACCGGGACATGCTGCTGATCCGCCGCTTCGAGGAGCGGGCCGGGCAGCTCTACGGCATGGGGCATATCGGCGGCTTTTGCCATCTTTATATCGGGCAGGAGGCGGTCGTCGTCGGCGTCGAGGCGGTGAAGAAAAAGGGCGACCAGACGATCACCGGCTATCGCGACCACGGCCACATGCTCGCCTGCGGCATGGACCCGAAAGGCGTCATGGCCGAGCTGACCGGCCGCGAAGGCGGCTATTCGAAGGGCAAGGGCGGCTCGATGCACATGTTCTCAAAGGAGGCCGAATTCTATGGCGGTCACGGCATTGTCGGCGCACAGATCCCGCTCGGCGCCGGACTGGCCTTCGCCAACCGCTATCGCAAGAATGACAGCGTCAGCCTCACCTATTTCGGCGACGGCGCCTCAAACCAGGGACAGGTGTTCGAAGCGCTGAACATGGCGCAGCTCTGGAAACTGCCCGCGGTCTTCATCATCGAGAACAATCAATATGCGATGGGCACGGCGGTGACGCGCGCGCATTCCGACACGCATCTCTACCGTCGCGGCGCCGCCTTCGGCATTCCCGGCATGGAGGTCGACGGCATGGACGTCCTCGAAGTGAGGGAGGCCGCGCGCGCCGCCATCGATCACGCGCGCAGCGGCGAGGGACCCTACATCCTCGAAATGAAGACCTATCGCTATCGCGGGCATTCGATGTCCGACCCGGCCAAGTACCGGACGCGCGAGGAAGTCGACAAGGTCCGCGAGCACAATGATCCGATCAAGCGCTGCGAAAGGCGCATTTTCGACGGCAAGCATGCGAGCGAAGCGGAGCTGAAAGAGATCGACAACGAGATCAAGGCGATCGTCAAGGACGCCGCCGATTTCTCGCTGGAAAGCCCGGCGCCCGAGGCGCGCGAACTCTACACCGATGTTCTCGCCTGATCTGTAGGCCGACGGAAAAGGCGTCGCAATGACAGGCGAGGCGCCCTTGGGGGACCGCGTTTTCACACTCCTGCATTTTTTTCCGTCCTTCGCGATCGGCGGGCAGCAGCGGCGTCTTGCCGCGCTGGCCGGGCTATTGGGTCCGGCGTTCCGTCACCGAATTCTGGCGCTCGACGGCGATATTGGCGCAAGCGCCCTTCTCGATGCGCCGGGCGAGCGGGTTCTGGTCGAGCCGCTGGCGCTGGAGAAATCGTCGTTTATCAGCCTGCGGAATCTAAAGCGGCTGCGCGACGTCGTCCTGGCGGCCGACGCCGATCTTCTCTGCACATACAATTTCGGCGCGATCGAGGCGGTTGTCGCCAACCGCCTGTCGCGGAACCTGCCGCATGTCCATCATGAGGACGGTTTTGGCGCCGACGAGGCGGGCCCGCGTCGAAAAATGAGGCGCGCCGTCGCGCGCCGCCTCGCGCTCGGCGACTCGATGGTCGTCGTCCCGTCGATGACGCTCGAGAAGATCGCGGCGGAGGAGTGGCGGCTCGACCCGGCGCGAATAAGGCGCATCGCCGTCGGCATCGACGTTTCGCGATTTCGCCGCGCCGCGTCGCCCGCAGCGCCGCCCGTG
>JBGSNB010000056.1:0-2367 GCA_041739835.1 Parvularculaceae bacterium
AAGACCGCCTCGCCGCGATGCGAGAGACCATGGCGGAGGCGGCCCGCCGCGCCCGCGATTATGTCGAGAAAAATTTCGATTATGTCGGCGACCGTTTCCTCGAAGAGGCGCGCAAGATCCACTATGGCGAAGTGAAGGAACGCGCCATTTATGGCGAAGCGACGGGCAGGGAAGTGAAGGAACTGGTCGATGAGGGCGTGTCGATCGCGCCCTTGCCGGCGCCCGCGCCGCCGGACGAGAAGTTGAACTGACAAGGCTGCGCTGGGCGGGACGCGGCGCTTGCGCCGGTCGCCGCATCGGTCTCTCATTCCGTCATGAAGCCTGTCTTCGATCGCTGCCGGGAGCTTCCTTATTTCAAGGTATTCAGCGACGCCTCGCTTGCGGCGCTGATCGACTGCGGGCGCTGGTTCTCGCTCAGCGGCGGGCTCGAGCTGTTCGGTCAGGGCGAGGCGGCGAATGCGGTGTATTTCGTCCTGACCGGCCGACTGATCGTCGTTCGTCGCACCGACGCCGGCGAGGAAGTGCTCGGCTATGTGCGCTCGGGCGAGCCGGTGGGCGAGATGTCGCTGCTCGCCGGCGATGCGCGCTCGGCGTCGGTCTATGCGCTGCGCGATACCGAGCTGCTGGCGATCGACAAGGAAGACGCCGAGCGTCTGCTCGACAATTGCGCCGATTTCTCGCATGCGCTCGCCACCTCGATCGTCGCCCGCGCGCGGCGCCCGACCGCGAGCTTCCAGCACGCCAGCCCGCGCGTCTTCGCGCTGATCGGGTCGTCGCCCTCGATCGATATCGACGCGCATGCGCGCGACATCGCGAGGACGATCGCGCGCTATGGCAGGACGGTCACCGTCATCGCCGACCCCGACGCGATCGGCCTTAACGGATTTGACGATGTCGAAGCGGCGCATGACGTCATCTTGCTGACGGCGCGGGTCGGCGATTCTCCCGCCTACCGCTTTGCGCTTCGTCACGCCGACCGCTTTTTCGTGTTCGCACGGCAGGACGCAAGGCCGCCGCGGCCCTTTCCGTTGACGCCGACCGAGGACGCGCCGGCGCGCCGATTTCGCCTTGTCGATATCGTGATGCTGCATGAGGGCGCCAAATCCGGCGGCGTTTCGGACTGGGTCGATGCGATCGACGCGAACCGGATTTTTCATGTCAGCGGCCCCCGCACCGAAGAACGACTGGCGCGCGCCATCGCCGGCCGCTCCGTTGCGCTGGTGATGTCGGGCGGCGGCGCCAGGGCCTATGCGCATATCGGCGCGGTGAAGGCGCTGCGCGAGCGCAAGGTGCCGATCGATTTTCTCGCCGGCGCCTCGATGGGGGCGATCATCGCCGCCTGCGTCGCGATGGGATGGAGCGATGCGGAAATCGAGGCGCGGATTCGCGACGGCTTCGTCGCCTCCAATCCGCTCGGCGATCATGTGCTTCCCGTCGTCGCGCTGACGCGCGGCCTGCGCGTCGAGGAGCGCCTGAAGCGGCATTTCGGCGACGCGCGCATCGAGGATCTGGAGATTCCGTTTTTCTGCACTTCGTCGGAAATGACCAAGGGCGTGACGCGAATCCATCGCCGAGGCCTTTTGCGCGACGCGCTGCGCGCGTCGATCGCGCTGCCAGGCATTCTGCCGCCGGTCGTTATCGACGGCGAATTGCTGGTCGACGGCGCCGTCATGAACAATTTTCCGACCGACCTTATGACCAATTATCATCGCGGCGTCACCATCGGCGTCGATGTCGCGCGCGAAGGCACGATTTCGGCGGACTCGTTCGTCGATCCGCCGGCCTTCCTTGAGTGGGTCTGGCGCAACGGATTTCGCTCGGCGCCGCCGATCGTCTCGCTGCTGATGCGCGCCGCCACCGCCCGGCAGGAGCTGCGTCCGAAAGACAGCCCCGCCGACATCCTCGTCACGCCGGAGGTGGCGGGCGTTCAGCTCCGCGACTGGAAGGAATATGACCGCGCGGTGATTGACGGCTATGCCGCGACCCTCGGAGCGCTCGACCGCGACCGGGCCAAGATCGAGGCCATTGTCGCGCCGGCGCTTAACCATTAAACATTTGAAATTATTAAGATAAATAAGCCGGGCGCGACATCGTCGCCGCCTCGCGCAGATTTCATTTCATACTAACCAGTCCAGTATGATAATGACGCCGGCAGGTATTCCGGGTCGGTTCGATGAAAAAATATGCGGTGGCCGCTATCGCGGCGGCGTTGGTCACGGCGGTCTTGGTCGTCGGCGTTCGCTGGGCGACGCATGGCCGCTTCATCGAGGCGACCGACAACGCGTTCTTGAAGGCGGACACCGTGATCGTCGCGCCGAAAGTGCCGGGGCGGATCGCCGCGGTCGCCGCGGACGACAATGCGATTGT
>JBGSNB010000063.1:0-8377 GCA_041739835.1 Parvularculaceae bacterium
ATCGGGCGGGCGGCGATCGGCCGGCCCTGGCTCGGCGGGGCGATCGCGAAAGCGCTTGCGGCCGACGCGCCATCGATCACCGTGCCTGGCCTCGACGCCCAACTCTCGGCGGCGATCGCCCATTATGCTGACACCATCCGGCATTATGACACGCGGCTAGGGGGCAGGATGGCCCGCAAGCATCTCGCCGCCTTCATCGATCACGCCCCACTGGCGTTGGCGCCAGAAGCGCGGAGAATGCTGCGCGCTGAACTCTGCCGGCTGGAAGAGCCTTTGGAAGTCATGCAACGACTCGCCGACTTGCCGGAGATAGGCGAAGACGCCTTGGCTGCTGCCGCTTAACCACGCTGCGACATTCCTGCAACATTTGTGTTGATTTTTAGCAACATTGGCATCATCATCCCGCGCTGCGACGGTGCGGGAACCTGAATTCCGGCGCGGTCGCCTCCGTCGGGGGGCGGATGTCGGTGGTAGGTGTCCCCAATCGCGGGATGGTTCGCTCACGAGGGCAAGATCAGCTCGGAAGACGCACATCCGCGCGCGCCGGTCGCCGGCAAGCCGCCAAGAAGCGGGCCGCTGCGTCGCGCGCGTAAGCTGCTGCCGCAATGGGCGATGTCGAACACAACCGCCGCCGCGGCGCTGGCCGGCGCCGGGATCGTCGCCTTTGTCACGACATGGTTCCTGCTCTCGCCCGCCGTTGAACGCGCGGATCGCAGCCTGCTGATCGCGCTCATTGTCGGCAATGTCGTCATCGCAGCGGGATTCGCCACTCTGATCGGCGCGCGGTTCTGGCACGTCTGGTCCGACCGGCGAAACCAGCTGGCGGGATCGGCGACGCATTTGAAACTGGTCGGCCTGTTTTCCGCCGTCGCCGTGGTGCCGGCGTTCATCGCTTTTCTTTTCGCCTTCACGATCCTGCGCTCCAGCCTCAACGACGTCTTTGGCGAACGGATCGAGAATTACCAGAACACCGCGCGCGACCTCGCCAACGGGCTCATCGAGTTCAAGAAGGCCGAGCTTGAGTTGATGTTGAAGCAGATCGCCTATGACGTCCGTCGCAGCGAGGAAGCAGGCCTCGGCCTGGAAGGAACGCCTGTCAGCTTCCGCGAATATCTGTTCACGCAGGCGGAAATTCGCGGTCTCGATGCGCTTTATGTCGTTGACGGCGCAGGGCAGCTGCTGGTGCGCGCTGAAATCCGTCCGGGCGCTTATCAGCTGCCGTCGAAAGAGACCATGGACGGCTTGCAAGGGCTCGAACCCGGCGCCGGCAGTTTCGGCGTCAATGATGACAAGCGATTCGACAGGTTTCGCGTCATCCTGAAGATCCCCGATTACGCCAGCGGCTATCTCATCGCCTACCAGCCGATGGAGGAAGCGACGACGCGCCGCCTGATCGCGGTCAGCGCGCTGCGATCCGACTGGTTGGAGGCGCAGGTGTCGCGCTCGCGCATGGAGCGGATTTTCCTGGCGGGTTACGTCATCCTCGCTTTCATCATCCTGTTCGGCGCGATCTGGCTCGCCTTGTGGGCGGCGACACGGATCGTCCAACCGATCGGCCGCCTCGTGCAGATGGCGGGGCGGGTCTCCGGCGGCGATCTCGGCGCGCGGGTCGAAGTCCAGAAAGACGATGGCGAACTGGGCGTTCTCGCCCGCGCGATGAACCACATGACCGCGCAACTGCAAACGCAGCGCGACGACCTTATCGAAACCAACAAGCAATTCGATCGCCGCCGGCTATTCACGGAAGCGGTGCTGTCCGGCGTTTCCGCCGGCGTCGTCGGCGTTGCCGCCGACGGCCGCATCTCGATTGCGAACAGGTCGGCCGCCAGCATCGTCGAACAGGAGGCGGACAAGCTGGTCGGCCTTAATTTTTCGGCTGCCTTGCCCGAGGCCTGCGAACTGTTCGAAGCCGCATCCGCGCCGCCTTACGGCGAGGTGGAGGGTCAAATCGATGTCGAACGGGACGGGAGGAACAGCACCCTCAGTGTGCGGATTGTCAGCGACGAGATTGACGGCGAACGCAGTTTCGTCGTCACCTTCGACGACATCACGCAGCTAATCAGCGCGCAGCGCAACGCCGCCTGGGGCGACATCGCGCGCCGGATCGCGCACGAAATCAAGAATCCGTTGACGCCGATCCAGCTCTCGGCCGAGAGGCTGCGCCGGAAATATCTCGGCGAGATCAAATCCGCGCCGGAAGTCTTCGACAAATGCACCGAGACGATCATCCGCCATGTCGGCGATATCGGCCGCATGGTCGATGAATTCTCCTCCTTCGCGCGAATGCCCAAGCCCGTGATCGCGGCGGAAGACCTTCGCGACATCGTCAGGGGCGCCGTGTTCTCGCAGCGCGTCGCATTCCCCGAGATCGATATCGAAATCGAGGCGCCAGAAACCCCGGTCGTCGCCCGCTGCGACGGACGCCTGATCGCGCAGGCGGTCGGAAACCTGTTGAAAAACGCCGGAGAATCGATCGGCGCTCGCCTGGCCGCCGTCGCGGAATACGGCGACGGGGCGAAAGGCCGGATCAAAGTTGCGATCGCGATTGATGAAGGCGCCGCGCGGATTGCCGTCATCGACAACGGCATCGGCCTGCCCAAGGCGGAGCGTCATCGGTTGACCGAACCCTATATGACGACGCGGTCGAAAGGCACCGGCCTTGGCCTCGCCATCGTGAAGAAAGTGGCCGAAGAGCACGGCGGCAGCCTCTTTTTCGACGACAGCGACGAGTTCGGGTCGTCCGGCGCCGCGGTCAGCCTGACTTTGCCGCTTGCCCGCGCGGGCGACCATGCGCTGGCCGTCGCGGCGGCGGAATAGAGAATTGAGTAGGAAAGAGCGTTATGAGCATGGACATCCTTGTGGTCGACGACGAGGCGGACATTCGCGATCTTGTCTCCGGCATCCTTGAGGACGAGGGCTTCAGCCCGCGAACGGCGGCGAATTCCGACGGCGTTTTCAAGGCGATCCGCGAGAGACTGCCGGCGCTCATCGTCCTTGATGTCTGGCTGCAGAATTCGGCGCTGGACGGGATCGAGATCCTGCAGGAGCTCAAAAAAGTTCACCCCGAATTGCCGGTTGTCATCATCTCCGGGCACGGCACCATCGAGACGGCCGTCGCGGCGATCAAGAAGGGCGCCTATGACTTTATCGAAAAGCCCTTCAACGCTGACCGCCTTGTGCTGGTCATCAACCGGGCGCTCGAAGCGACGCGGCTGAAGCGCGAGAATGTCGAGCTCAGGGAACGGGGTCCGGATTGGGGCCTGATCGGATCCTCGGCGGCGATCAATTCGCTGCGCGCGGTCATCGACCGGGTCGCGGACGCACGCTCGCGCGTCCTGATTTGCGGGCCGGCGGGCGCCGGAAAGGAAGTGATCGCCCGGCTGCTGCATGCGAAATCGAGCAGAGCCGACCAACCCTTCATCGTCGTCAGCGCCGCAACGATCTCCCCGGACCGGATGGAGGAGGAACTCTTCGGCGTCGAAGGCGACGGCGGCCGGCCGCGCTCAATCGGACTGATGGAGCGCGCGCATGGCGGCACCTTGATGTTCGACGAGGTCGGCGACATGCCGCTGGAGACGCAAGGAAAGATCCTGCGTGTCCTTGTCGACCAGCGTTTTCGCCGCGTCCGCGGCGACATGCCGGTCAGCGTCGATGTTCGCATCATCTCTTCGACATCGCGCGACTTGCTGGCGGATTCGTCAGAAGGGCGATTCCGCGAGGACCTGTATCACCGGCTGAATGTCGTGCAGATACTCGCGCCGTCGCTGTCAGAGCGTCGCGAAGACATCCCGGCGCTCTCCGCCTATTACATCGACCGGATTTCGCGCGCCTCTGGCATTCCAAAGCGCAGCCTCACGCCGGAAACCCTGGCGGCGCTGCAGGCCTATCACTGGCCGGGCAATGTCCGTCAGCTGAGGAACGTGATCGAGCGGACGCTGATCTTGATGGGCCGCGATGCGCATCTGGAAATCACCAGCGATCACCTGCCGGCGGAGATCATCGATGCGGGACTGTCCATTCCTGCGGGCGAGGGTCTCGAGCAGATCATCGCCTTGCCGCTTCGCGAAGCGCGTGAGCGCTTCGAGCGGGAATATCTGATTGCGCAGATCAATCGATTCGGCGGAAACATTTCCCGGACGGCGGCATTCATCGGCATGGAGCGGTCGGCCCTGCACCGCAAGCTGAAGGCGCTCGGCGTCGGCGGCGCGGCCCGCGTCGAAAGCGCCTAGGAAGCAACAGGATGCGCATCATTATCTGCGGCGCCGGCCGTGTCGGATCCGGCATCGCCAGCCGGCTGGCGGTCGAAAACAACGACGTCACGATTGTCGATCAGTCGAAGGACCTGATCCGCACGATCACCGAGCGGCTCGACGTCCGCGGCGTTGTCGGCAACGGCTCTTATCCCGATGTCCTCGTCGAGGCGGGCGCGCGCGAAGCCGATATGATCATCGCCGTCACCTATTCCGACGAAGTGAACATGATCGCCTGCCAGATCGCGCATACGCTGTTCAGCGTGCCGACCAAGATCGCGCGCATCCGGGCGTCGGGCTATCTCGATCCGCGCTATTCCGATTTGTTCGCGCGCAATCACATGCCGATCGACGTCATCATTTCGCCCGAGCGCGAAGTGAGCGAAGCGATCATGCAGCGGATGTCGACGCCCGGCGCCTTTGAGACAAAATCCTTCGTCGACGGCAAGGTGTGGGCGGTCGGCGTCCGGTTGGAGGAAGACTGCCCGATCCTCAATTTCCCACTGCGGCAGGTCGCTTCGCTGTTTCCCGGCCTGAAGATCACCATCGTGCTGATAAAGCGCGAAAACAAGATCTGGCGCGCCCATGCCGATGATCAGCTCGCGGCGGAGGACGAGATCTATTTCGTCGCCGACCGCAATGATGTCGGCCGGGCGCTCGACATCATGGGCAAGGCCGAGCGACAGGCCCGGCGCGTCATCATCATCGGCGGCGGCAATATCGGCCTGTTCGTCGCCAACGGCCTTGAAAAGCTCGGCAACAACAAGATCCGGCTGATCGAACGCGACCGCGCGCGCGCCGAGGCGATCGCCGCCCAACTTGAACGCACGATCGTCCTGCAAGGCGACGGGCTCGATCGCGCCTTGCTGCGCGAGGCAGGCGTCGAGGAAGCGGAATCGGTGATCGCGGTCACCAATAACGATCAGGTGAACATTCTCGCGTCCGTCGTCGCCAAGCGCGAAGGCGCGAAGCGGGCGATGGCGCTGATCAATGACTATGATTACGGCCCTATCTCGGAAGCGGTCGGCGTCGACGGGTTCATTGACCCGCGCGCGACGACGATTTCGACCGTGCTCCAGCATGTGCGGCGCGGCCGCATCAAGGGCGTGTATTCCTTGGCCGACGGCGGCGCGGAATTGATCGACGCCATCGCGCTGGAGACCTCGCCGCTGGTCGACAAGCCGCTCCGCGAGGCGGAACTCCCCGAGGGGGTGATGATCGGCGCCGTTTTCCGCGACGGAATCGTGTCGATGCCGAACAGCGCGACCGTCATCAAGGCCGGCGACCGCATCGTCTTGCTGGCCCTGCGCGATTATGTGAAAGACGTCGAGCAGATGTTCCGCGTCAGCATCGATTATTTCTAACCGGACCAATCGCCATCCGAGGAGCCGCCCGACCCATGCCGCGCATCGCTTATGTGAATGGCGCCTATCTTCCGCTGCGCGAAGCGGCGATCCATATCGAGGATCGCGGTTACCAGTTCGGCGACGGCATCTACGAAGTTGCGCTGTTTGTTGACGGCAGGTTCTGGGACCTGGACGGGCACCTCGCACGCTGGGCGCGGTCGCTGAAGGCCCTCGATATCCGGACGCCGATGAGCGAACGCGCGCTGCGGCTTGTCATCGCCCGGCTGATATCGGTGAACGGGCAGGGCGATTGCTACATCTATATGCAGGCCACCAGGGGTGTCGCGCCCCGCAATCACCCTTTCCCGGTTGAGGGAACCGCGCCCGCACTTGTCATGACCGTGAAGCCTCTCAACCTTGCGAGGCTGAACGGCGTTGCGGCGAAGGGGGTAGAGGTCATCACTCAACCGGATATCCGCTGGGGCCGGGTCGATATCAAGTCGGTCGGCCTGCTCCCGAACATCCTCGCCAAGGAAGCGGCGAAAAAGGCCGGCGCCGCGGAGGCATGGCTTGTGCGGGATGGCAAAGTGACCGAAGGCGGCTCATCCAATGCGTGGATCGTCGATGCCCGCGGCGTCCTGATCACGCACCCGCTGGGGACGGAGATTCTCGGCGGCATTACGCGGCAGACGGCGCTCGCCTGCGCCGAGAGCCTGCAAATGCGCGTCGAGGAGCGTCCGTTCTCCGTCGCCGAAGCAAAAGCGGCGCGTGAAGCCTTCATCACCTCCGCGATGAATCTGGTGACGCCGGTTGTCGCGATCGATAGTGAAAAGATCGGCGACGGCAAGCCGGGCCCGATCGCAGCGCGGCTTCGCGAGGCTTATATCAGCAGGTGTTCGCAAGCGGCATAGCGGGGCCCAACAGGGTTGCATCCATACGATTCCCGAGCCAATATCAATTTGTGCACTGCAGCAACAAAGTCAGAATGGGATGCTGAAGACCGATGACCGAGAACAATAAGAAACAGAACCTTCAGGACGTTTTCTTGAATCACGTCCGCAAAGACAAGATTGCGGTCACGATTTTTCTCGTCAACGGCGTGAAGCTGCAGGGCGTCGTCACCTGGTTCGACAATTTCTGCGTCCTCTTGAAGCGAGAAGGCCAGGTGCAACTCGTTTACAAGCACGCCATTTCAACGGTAATGCCGGGCCAGCCGGTCAATCTATGGAACGGCGAAGAAAGCGAATAGGGCTCATTGACTGACCAACTGGTCGACAGCGGCGAGAAAGATTTCTCCGTCGCCTTTGTGATTCATGTCGCCCTCGCCGGCGAACTGCGCCGGCGAAGCGCGGAGGCGCGCCTTGAAGAAGCGGTCGGGCTCGCTGAGGCGATCGATCTGAAGGTCGTCCGGAAACAGTCCGTCACGCTGTCCAACCCGCGTCCCGCCACGCTGATCGGCGCCGGCCGGGTCGAAGCGGTCGCCAATGAACTGGCGGCGATGACGCCGCGACCGGGCCTCGTCATCGTCGACGCCATGCTGTCGCCGGTGCAGCACCGCAACCTCGAGAAGGCGCTCGACGCCAAGGTGCTCGACCGCACCGCGCTGATCCTCGAAATTTTCGGCGCCAGAGCGCGCACGGCGGAAGGACGCCTGCAAGTCGATCTCGCCCATCTCACCTATCAGAAATCGCGGCTCGTCCGGTCGTGGACGCACCTTGAACGCCAGCGCGGCGGCCGCGGCTTTCTCGGCGGCCCCGGCGAGCGGCAGATCGAGAGCGACCGGCGCGCGATTGAGGTGAAGATCGACCGGCTGCGGGAAAAGCTCGAGCAGGTGCGCCGCACAAGGACCCTCCAGCGCGAGAAGCGCCACAAGGCGCCGCACCCGGTCGTCGCGCTGGTCGGCTATACGAACGCCGGCAAATCGACGCTGTTCAACCGCCTGACCCGGTCGGATGTCATCGCCCGCGACCAGCTCTTCGCGACGCTGGACCCGACCATGCGCGCCGTCGATCTGCCCTCGGGGCAGAGGATTATTCTCTCCGACACGGTCGGATTCATTTCAGACCTGCCTACCGAACTGGTCGCCGCGTTCCGGGCGACTCTTGAGGAGGTCAACGAGGCCGATCTCATCTTGCATGTCCGCGACGCCGCGCATGAAGATTCCGACGCACAGAGAGAAGACGTCATCGCGGTATTGCGCCAGCTCGGCGTCGATGAGGGCGATGACAGGCCGGTCATCGAAGTGATGAACAAGATCGATCTGCTCGACGCCGACGATAGACTGTCCTTGACCGCGTCCACGCGACTCGCGCGGCAGACCGCGGCGATGACCGCGGACGAGCCCGCGCGGATCTGCGTTTCCGCCGTCAATGGCGAGGGCGTCGAAGAGCTGCGGGCGCTTGTTGACACACTGTTGACGAGCGACCGCGAGACTTATTCGGTCACCATCGACGGCGGCGACGGCGCGCCGCTCGCCTGGCTTCACGCGCATGGAGACGTTCGGTCCGAGCGCCGGCTTGACGGCGCCGTGACGCTCGAAGTCCGGCTCAGCGAAAAGGCGAGCGGACAGTTTCGCAAATTATATCCGGCGCACGACCTTGTTCAGGAGCGACCGACAACCCGGCGCCAAATCGCATGATCCCCGATCGGGACCGCGTCGCGGCGGCGATCGTTGATGTCGCCGCACGCGAAATCGCGCCGCATTACCGTCGGCTCGACAAGAGCGCGGTCCGCACCAAGGACAGCGCGAGCGACCTCGTGACCCATGTCGATGAAGCGGCC
>JBGSNB010000074.1:0-7860 GCA_041739835.1 Parvularculaceae bacterium
CGCTCTGGCGCGCCCGGCAGCAACGGAACGTCACCACCTACGGTTCGGCGCGCTGGGCGCGGCGGCGCGACATCGATCGCGCCGGGCTTTTCGATTCCGAGGGCGTCTTTTTGGGGCGCTGGCGCGAGAATTATCTTCGTCATGTGGGGCCGGAACATGTGATGGCCTTCGCGCCGACGCGAAGCGGCAAGGGCGTCGGGCTCGTGGTGCCGACGCTTTTGTCCTGGACCGGCAGCGCCGTCATTCACGACATCAAGGGCGAGAACTGGACTCTGACTTCCGGCTGGCGGTCGAAGTTTTCGCATTGCTTGCTCTTTGATCCGACCAATGCGGGCTCGGCGCGCTACAATCCCTTGCTCGAGGTGAGGCAGGGCGCCGGCGAAGTTCGCGACGTCCAGAACATCGCCGACATTCTCGTCGATCCGGAAGGCTCGCTCGAGCGGCGCTCGCATTGGGAGAAGACCGGCCACGCGCTCCTCGTCGGCGTCATCCTGCATGTGCTTTACGCCGAGGAGGAAAAGACCCTCGCGCGCGTCGCCGCGTTCCTGTCGGACCCGAGCCGGACTTTCGAGAAGACGCTCGGCCTGATGAAGGCGACCAACCACCTCGGCACGAAGCGCGCGCCGAAAGTGCACCCCGTGGTCGCGCAGGTCGCGCGCGAACTCCTCAACAAGTCGGAGAACGAGCGCTCCGGCGTCCTGTCGACGGCAATGAGCTATCTGAGCCTTTATCGCGATCCGACCATCGCCGCGGTGACGAGCGATTGCGACTGGCGCATCGCCGATCTGATCGAGGCCGAACACCCGGTCTCGCTCTATCTCGTCGTGCCGCCCTCCGACATCTCACGGACGAAGCCGCTCATCCGCCTTGTGCTGAACCAGATCGGACGGCGGCTGACAGAAGAGCTCGAGAGCGCCGCGTCCGCAAAGCGCCGCCGGCTTCTCATGATGCTCGACGAGTTCCCCGCGCTCGGGCGGCTTGATTTCTTCGAGTCGGCATTGGCGTTTATGGCGGGCTATGGGGTGAGGGCCTATCTGATTGCCCAGTCCTTGAACCAGATCGAAAAGGCCTATGGGCCGAACAATTCGATCCTCGACAATTGCCATGTCCGCGTCGCCTTCGCCGCGAATGACGAGCGCACCGCGAAGCGGATCTCCGACGCGCTCGGCACGGCGACGGAACTCCGGGCCCAGAAGAATTACGCCGGCCATCGCCTCGCGCCCTGGCTCGCTCATGTCATGGTCTCACGGCAGGAGACGGCGCGTCCCTTATTGACGCCCGGCGAGGTGATGCAGCTCCCGGCGGACGAGGCGATCGTCATGGTCGCAGGGCTTCCGCCGATCCGGGCCAGTAAGCTCCAGTATTACAACGATCGGAATTTCGCTTCACGGAGGCTTGCGCCTGCAGCCATCACGGCAGGAGCCGGCGGCTGTCCGGATGCGCCGGCGCCGCGCGCCAATGACTGGACGGGCGTTACCGCGAAGTTCGATCCGCTGCTGGCGATCGAGGATGAAGAAGACGCGAAAATTCGCATCGCCGATGACGAAAGCGGCCTGCAGCAAACGCCGGAACTGGATCCGAAGCCCAAGCCAAGCGGCGTCACCGCCGACGCCGAACCGGAAACCCCGGACGAGAGCGACGGCCTTGCTGAGGCCAGGAAGCTCGAGCGCCTTCAGCTGGAGGGCGCGCGCCGCGCCGCGCTCGATCGCGGCGACGGCATGCTGAACGGGGTTTACCCATGAGCACAAGGAAGCGCCGCGTCTCGATCTATCTTACCCCCGAGGCGGAGCTGCTCCTTGCGCGCGCCGTCGAGGATCGCGGCGCCAGCATGAGCGGCGTCGTCGAGGCGGCGCTAACCGCGCTTCTCGGCGACAAGGCGAGGAACTCGGAGCTCGCTTTGCTCAGCGAGCGGGTCACCAAGCTCGCCCGCGCCGCCGAGCGCATCGCGGACGAGACGACCGCGCAGACCGAAACCCTCGCGCTCTATATCCTCTATTATCTCTGCATCACGCCGCCTTTGCCGGACGCCTCGCGCGAGGCCGCCGAGGCGATTGGCAAGAAGCGCTTCGATCGCTTCATCGGCCAGGTGAGCGAGCGGCTCCTCGGCAAGGAAAGCTACACTGATGAAGTGCTCGCGCGCATCGATCTCGTTCGCGCTAGCGACCGCCCGCAACTCGGGGTCGCGTCATGAGCGGCGCAGGATCAGCCCATGCGACCGCGGTCCGCCGCGCCGCCATGCTGAAGACGGCCTTCGGTCCCGTCATCGGCGCGGCGCTCGAGGATGAGAGCGTCTCCGAGATCATGGCCAATCCTGACGGCGCGCTCTTCATCGAGCGGCTCGGAACGGGGCGCGAGCGGCAAGACGCGATCATGCCGGCCTGCGACGTCGAGAGGATCATTCGCCTTATCGCGAGCCATATCGGCGCGCCTTGCGACCGCGATCACCCGATCGTTTCCGCTGAACTCCCCGGAACGGGCGAGCGCTTTGAAGGCGTGTTGCCGCCGGTCTCGCTCGCGCCGGCCTTTTCGATCAGAAAGCCCGCACGGCGCGCGATGAGCCTTGCCGACTGGGTGGCGTCAGGGGCGATGACGCGCGGCCAGGCGCTGATCCTGCAATCGGCGCTCGCGCGGCGCGAGAACATCCTGATCTCCGGCGGCACGTCGACGGGCAAGACGACGCTCGCAAATTCCCTGCTGGCCGAGATCGGGAGGGAAGGCGAGCGCATCCTCATCCTCGAAGACACGCGCGAGCTTTATTGCAGCGCTGAAGATGTCGTCGCCTTGCGGACTGCGCCCGGCGTCAGCCTCGAGACGCTCGTCCGGTCGACCATGCGATTGCGCCCCGACCGCATCATCATCGGCGAGGTGAGAGGCGGCGAAGCCTTGGACCTCCTCAAAGCCTGGAACACCGGCCATCCGGGCGGGATCGCGACCGTTCATGCGAATTCCGCGGAAGCCGTGCTCTCGCGGCTCGAGCAACTGACGGCGGAGCGCGCGCATGAAATCCCCCGCGCGCTCATCGGCGAGGCGGTCAATTTGATCATCCATATCGGCCGGCGCGGGGACCGTCGGCGCGTCGAGCACATTCTCCGCGTCAAGGGCCATGACCCCCTCCATGGCTATGTCCTGGCGCCGGCCGATCCCCAGCAATTCTCAATCGTCAGCGAAGGAGCGACTTTATGACTGCAACAAGATGTTCAATCCGGCTTGGCTCAGCGCTCGTCGCCGCCAGTCTCGCGCTTGTGGCGGAGGCGCACGCCGCCGGGTCCGGCATGCCCTGGGAGGCGCCGCTCGCGTCGATCCTCGCCTCGATCGAGGGGCCGGTCGCGCGCATCGTCGCCGTCATCATTATCATCATCACCGGCTTGTCGCTCGCCTTTGGCGACACCTCGGGCGGCTTCCGGCGTCTCATCCAAATCGTCTTCGGGCTTTCGATCGCTTTCGCGGCGACGAGCTTCTTTCTCGCCTTCTTCTCCTTCGGCGGCGGCGCGCTGATCTGAAGGATGAATGAGATGCTGGAAGGATATTCCGTACCCGTTCATCGCAGCCTGACCGAGCCAATGATGATGGCCGGCGCGCCAAGAGGCGTCGCGATTTTGAACGGCACCATCGCCGCGGCGGTCGGCCTCGGGCTGCAGATGTGGGTCGCGGGGATCCTTCTCTGGGTTATCGGCCAGGCGGCTGCTGTCTACGCCGCGAAAAAAGACCCCGCCTTCATCGAGGTCGGCCTTCGGCATCTGAAGCACAAAGGCTATCTCTCATGCTGAATCTTAAAGAGTACCAGACGCGCCCGAAACGCCTCGCCGATTACCTCCCCTGGGCGATGCTGGCGGCGCCCGGAATCGTCCTCAACAAGGACGGGAGCTTCCAGCGGACGATCCGCTATCGCGGGCCGGACCAGACAAGCGCGAGCGAGAGCGAACTCCTCTCCTTCACGGCGCGCGTCAACAATGTCCTGAAACGCTTCGCCTCCGGCTGGGCGCTGTTCTTTGAAGCGGCGCGCAATTCCGCGAATGACTATCCGGCGTCGACTTTCACGGACCCCGCCGCCTGGCTGGTCGATGAGGAACGGCGCGCCGCGTTCGAGACCGGCGGCGCGCATTTCGAAAGCGCCTGTTACCTGACCTTCGCCTGGGCGCCGCCGAGCGATCGGACAAGGGATAGCGAGGCGGTGTTCCTGACCCGCGACGGCGGCGAGAAACCCGCCTCGGCGCACGAACATCTCGCGCACTTCATCCGCGAGAGCGATCGCGCCATCGATCTCCTCGCCATGCTCCTGCCTGAATGCGAACGGCTCGACGATTCCGGGACGCTCACATACTTGCATGGTTCGATCTCGACCAGGCGCCATGAAGTCGCCGCGCCGGAAACGCCGATCTTTCTCGACGCGCTCCTCGCCGATTGCGGGCTCACCGGCGGCCTCGAGCCGATGCTGGGCGACGACCATCTCCGTATCGTCTCGGTGCTCGGCTTTCCGCCGGCCTCGGAGCCCGGCTTTCTCGACGCGCTCAATCGATTGGGGTTCGCCTATCGCTGGACGACGCGGTTCATCGCCCTCGACAAGGCGGCTGCTGCCAAAGAGATCTCGAAATACCGCCGGCAATGGTTCGCCAAGCGAAAATCGATCGCCGCGATCGTCAAGGAGACGCTTTTCAACGAAGAAAGCGTCCTTCTCGACGCCGACGCCGACAACAAGGCGGCGGACGCCGATGCGGCGCTGCAGGAGCTAGGGCAAGATGACGTCGCCTTCGGCTATCTGACTTGCGCCATTGTTGTTTCAGGCGTTGACGCCTCTCTCGCTGACGACAAGGCGAAAGAGATTGAGCGCGTCCTCAATGGCCGCGGATTTGTCGCCATTCGCGAAAGCGTCAACGCCGTCGACGCCTTTCTCGGGTCCGTGCCCGGCCATCTCTACGCCAATATCCGGGCGCCGCTCATCCACACGCTGAACCTTGCGCATCTCGCGCCCCTGTCGGCGGTCTGGGCCGGCGAGGCGTGGAACACGCATCTCAACGCCCCGCCGCTCATCCAGGCGACCACCCATGAGACGACGCCGTTCAGGTTTTCGACCCATATCGGCGATGTCGGCCATGCGATGATCGTCGGGCCGACGGGCGCCGGAAAATCCGTGCTCCTCGCTTTGATGGCGCTGCAATTCCGCCGTTATGAAAACGCGCAAATATTCGCGTTCGACAAGGGCAAGTCGATGCGGGCCGCGATCCTTTCGCTTGGCGGCGCGTTCCATGATTTGGGGAGCGACGCGACGCTCGCCTTCCAGCCCTTGCGCGATATCGATGGCGATGCGGGCCGGGCGCGGGCGCAGCACTGGCTTCTTGGCGTCCTCATGCAAGAGGGCGTCGCGCTCGATCCGGCGATCCGGGACGCGGTCTGGTCGGCGCTCGGCAATTTGAGTCAAGCGCCCGCGAACGAACGAACGCTCACCGGCCTTACGCTTCTGCTTCAGCGCGCCGACCTTCGCGACGCCTTGAAACCCTTTACGCTCGACGGCGCCCATGGCGGCCTCTTCGACGCCGACGAGGAGACGCTGACCTTAACGGATGTCATCGGCTTTGAGATGGAAAGCCTGATGCGCCGGCCGTCAGCGGTCGCGCCGGCGCTTGTCCATCTCTTCGACCGGCTCGATGCGCGCTTTGATGGACGCCCGACGCTCCTCCTCATCGACGAGGCCTGGGTGTTCCTTGATCACCCGCTCTTTGCCGAGCGCTTGCGCGACTGGCTCAAGACCTTGCGCAAGAAGAACGTCTCCGTCGTCTTCGCAACGCAATCCTTGAGCGACATCCAGGGTTCGTCGATCTCGCCGGCGATTATCGAAAGCTGCCCGTCGCGCATTTTCCTCGCCAATGCGCGGGCAAGGGAAGCGGGCATCCGCTCCGCCTATGAAGGCTTCGGATTGAACGGGCGGCAAATCGAGCTGATCGCCACGGCGACGCCGAAGCGCCATTATTATTACCAGTCTTCGATCGGCAATCGCCTCTTCGAATTGGGGCTCGGCCCCGTCGCGCTCGCCCTTTGCGGCGCGTCGGATCCTGAAACGCAAAAACTCATCGACAGGATTTTGAACGAAGCGGACGGCGACTTCGCCGCCGAATTCCTGCGTGCCAAGGGCCTCGCCTGGGCCGCCGATCTTATCGCCGAAAACCAAATCATTGAAAGGAGCTACTCATGGGCCGCCGAATGAAGAACCTCGCCGCTGCCAGCGTCATCGCGATTGCAATGACCCTTGGCGTCAATGGAACTGCAAGCGCTCAACTCTTCGGCGGCATCGTCTATGACCCGACCAATTACGCGCAGAACCTTCTTACCGCGACGCGCACGCTCACCATGATCAACAACCAGGTGAAGCAATTGACCAACGAGGCGCAGATGCTGGTCAACGAGGCGAAGGAGCTCGCAAGCCTACCTTTTACGGCGCGGGTCCAGCTCAATCAGCGCCTCGTCGAGATCGAAACGCTCATCAAAACCGCGAAGGGCCTCGCTTACGACGTCGCCTCGATCGACGCCTCGTTCCGGGCGCTGTTCCCCGAGGATTATTCTTCCGTTTCGAACGCCGCCATGGCGTCGGACGCGAGGCGGCACTGGGAGGAGGCGTCGCGGGCGTTTCATGATTCGATGATCATGCAGGCGAAGATCGCCGAGACGATCTCCGCCGACGTGACCGACCTCGATGTGATCGTCTCGAAGAGCGAAACGGCCATTGGCAATCTTCAGGCCGCGCAAGCCGGCAACCAGCTTCTCGCGCTGCAAGTGAAACAGTCGATGCAGGCGGCGGAACTCTTCGCCGTCGCCGCGCGCGCCGACGCGCTCGATCGCGCAAGACAGCTCCAGACCGAGGAGCGCGCCCGCATCGCCAACGCCCGCTTCATCGGCGACGGGATCATCTACCCGTGAACCTCAGGAGCAAACCGAGCGCAGCGAGGCAAGCGCCCAATCTGACAACTTCGCGCGCCGGCCGGTCAGGCCGCACTTCGCGGAGCCGTGAGGCCGAAGGCCGAACCGGCGCGAGCGAGAAAAGCTCATGAACAATCTGAATGTCATCGACCAGTTCACTTCCGTCTTCGTCGCCTACATCGACTCCGGCTTCGGGCTCTTGCAGGGCGATGTCGGCTTCCTGACCGCGATATTGATCGGCATCGACATCGTCCTCGCCGGTCTCTTCTGGTCGATGAACGGCGTCGACAATGTGCTCGGCGCCTTCATCAAGAAAGTCCTCTATGTCGGCGCCTTCGCCTTCATCATCAATAATTTCCGGCTGCTGTCGGACATCATCTTCGCGAGCTTTGCAGGCTTAGGCCTCGTCGCGACGGGATCGCCGATCACCGCCGCGCAATTGATGCAGCCCGGCTTCGTCGCCGACACCGGCTACCAGGCGGCGTATCCGCTCCTCGGCGAGGCGAATGCGCTGCTCGGATTTCCGAGCTTCTTTTCAAACTTCGTCACCATAGCGATCATCCTGCTGGCGTGGCTCATCGTTCTCTTCGCCTTCTTCATCCTGGCGATCCAGCTCTTCGTCACCATCATCGAATTCAAGCTGACGACCCTCGCCGGGTTCGTCCTCGTTCCCTTCGCGCTCTGGAACAAGACGTCCTTCCTCGCCGAGCGCGTCCTCGGCAATGTCATGGCCTCAGGCGTCAAGCTGATGGTGCTCGCCATCATCGTCGGCATCGGCTCGACAATCTTCGGTTCAGTGACGGCGAGTTTCACGCCGGGCGCGATCACTTTGGAAGACGCGGCGGCGACCATTCTCGCTTCGCTCGCTCTGTTGGCGCTCGGCATCTTCGGACCCGGCATCGCGGCTGGGCTCGTGTCCGGCGCGCCGCAATTGGGCGCGGGCGCAGCAGT
>JBGSNB010000086.1:0-1861 GCA_041739835.1 Parvularculaceae bacterium
CCGTCGGCGGCGGCATCGCAGCCGGCGATGCAGCGTTCGCCGCAGTCGCGGCGCTCGGCCTCGCGTCCGTTTCTTCCTTCATGTTGGCGAATGAAAGGCCATTGCATCTTGCCGCTGGTTTGTTTCTCATCTGGCTGGGCCTGCGCTCCATCTTCGCAAAGCGAAGCGATGAGGCGGCGCTGACGGACGCCAATGGCGGCGCAATCCGCGAATTCGCATCAGCAGCGCTCCTGACGCTGACGAACCCGCCAACCATTATCATGTTCGCTGCGGTGTTTACTGCGCTCGCGCCGCGAGAAGGGATGAGCGCCTCTTCTGCGGCGACAACGGTGGCGGGCGTACTCGCCGGTTCGATGCTCTGGTGGTGCCTTGTCGTCTTATTCGCAAGCGGCCTACACCACGCGATCGGCGCGCGGGCGCGGGCGGTCATAGATCAAGTTTCGGGCGTCGTTCTCGTCGCCCTCGGCGCGGCTGAGATCAACCGGGGTCTTGCGGCGTCGCGGTAATGAACGCCGTCAGTAAACGGACCGTCGATCCCGAGGAAATCCGGGACGATGTCGTCTCGGTGCGCGCCAAGCCAAGAAAGAAAAATCGCAAGGCTCGCCGACAAAATCCGCGCCCCTAAAAAGGGAGGGTCAGCGAGGGTTCGCTCTCCACAAGAGCCGTTGTTCGAGAATGGCGCGCGCCTTCCTGCGCGGCGGCCAAACCGTCCCCGCCTTCCCGTTTCAAGGGAGGGAGAAGAAGCTGCAAAAACCCGCGCCGGTTAGTGCTCCGTATACGGACGGCAACCGTCGGTTGGTGGACAATTTCGCTCAAAAATTCCGTTAACCACGAATTTTGCGAAAAAAAATAAGCCATTGATTCCGCGCGGAGATTCGAAACCGTCCCCCTACTTATCCCCCTAGTTATCCCCCTACTTATCCCCCTACTTATCCCCGAATCCATCCCCCTCCTTTCCGGCGCCCTTACGCTTCCCGTCAGGTTTTGAATTTCAACCGGGCGAGGAGCCGATGTCGAACGCGAAGACGATAGAAGAACGGGCCGACTGCGAAGCGCGCATCCGGCGCATTTATGCGCTGGCGCTCGATCTGACGGTCAGCCGTCTCGAATTCGTCGACCCGAAAGAGCGCCAGGACAACATGGCGTTCGATCGGGTCGCGCGCACCGCGCAGGGTTTCCTGCGCGTCGCCGACGAAGCGCAAGCGCTTTTCGCCCGCCAGCAAAAGGAAGACGCCGGGCATGACCAAGGCGCAGACGTCCGCTTGCCGGACGAACACGAAATCGACGCGCTTGAGCAGCGCCTCCATGGACGCATGGCTCGACAAGATCGCGTCGCGGAACGCGCAGGCGCTGCAACTGATCGCGGCGAATCCGCCGCTCCTGCGGGCGCTTCTGAAGGAGGGATCCTTTGAGCATGTCTGGTACGAGTTTCAAGCGCACCGGCACCAGCAATGGCCGCTCGGCGACGACTGGACGCTGTGGCTGCTGCTCGGCGGACGCGGCGCCGGCAAGACCAGAGCCGGCGCCGAATGGGTCCGCGATTTCGTCCGTACAAGAACCGAACCGGCGCGCATCGCCCTCGTCTCGGAAACCTATGCCGACGGGAGGGAAGTGATGATCGAAGGAAATTCCGGCCTTAGGGCGATCGGCCCGGCCGCGCACCGCCCGGCTTACGAGCCCTCGCGCCGGCGCCTTGTCTGGCCGTCGGGCTCGGTCGGCTATGTGTTTTCGTCGGAAGACCCGGACGGCATTCGCGGCCATCAGTTCGACGCCGCCTGGTCGGACGAGCTCAGCAAATGGAAGCATGCGGAGGAAACCTGGAGCAATCTGCAGCTGGCGCTCCGCCTCGGCGCGCGCCCGC
>JBGSNB010000087.1:0-8371 GCA_041739835.1 Parvularculaceae bacterium
GCGGCGAGTGCGGCGGCGGGGCCGTCATGATGGACCGGCCAGGCGAGCGCGATCGCCGGCGGCGCGAGATAGAGAAAGATCATGCCAATGACGGTTCCCGCGAGCAGCAGCCATGAATGGCCAAGCTGCGCGAAAGCGGACCGCGCCACCATCGACCAGATCGACGACAGTGCGCGATTGTCACGCAGCGACACCGCTTCGTCCTTGGCGAGTCCGATCCAGATCAGCCGCCCTGTCGCCTTGATCGCCGCCGCCAAGGCGCAATCGTCGATCAGCCGTCCGCGGATCGCGTCGACACCGCCGATCGCGTCAAGGGCCTCGCGCCGCACCAGCATGCAGCCGCCCGCCGCCGCGGCGAGATTCTTTGTCGAATCATTGGCGACGTGAAACGGATAGAGCTTGTAAAAGAAATAGACGAAGGCGGGGATCAGCAGCGCGCCCCAGACCCCGCGCGCATCGAGGCGCGCCATCAACGAGACCATCGCGGCGCCGCTGTCCTCGGCTGTGGCGACCAGTCGCGTCAGCGTTTGCGGCGCTAGCACGATATCAGCGTCGGTCAGCAAGACATATTTCGCGTCGGGCGCGATATCAGCGGCATGCGCAAGGCCGGCATTCACCGCCGACAATTTCCCGGTCCAGCCCGCCGGCAAAAGCGGCGCATCGACAATCGCAAGGCGCGCGGCTGAAGCGGCCCGCGCTCTCCTGGCGGTCGCGTCGGTCGAATGGTCGTCAACGATGATGACCGAAAATCGACCCGCATAATCCGCCGCCGCATGAGCCGAAACGACGGCCTCAATGGTCGCTTCCTCATTGCGGGCGGGGATCACCGCGACGACGCCCGGCCACGACGCGGGCGAGGGCGGCGCGCCGAGCCGGGGGACGGTGCGAAAGAGCGGCAAGCGGGTCGCTGCGAGCCCGATCCAGGCGCTGAGCAGGAGGGCTGAAATCGCAGTCAGAACCATAGAGTTGACGGCTTTTCCTGAGGCGCGGCGCAGGGCGCGGCCGCTTTCGCTGCGGGGATGGTTTTCTTGGCCGCGAAAACTGCCTACACCACCCCCGGCGCCGGTTGAAAGGTTCTATGCAGGCGACGGCTGAAAACTCCGCGAATGCGGTCGAGGCGCCCTCCGGCAAGGGCGCGGCGGACGAGAATTTTCCCGTCGGCTCGTTCCTGTTGCCGAGACGGCTGCGCCCGCATGTCGCCGCTTTTTACGCCTTCGCGCGGGCGATCGATGACATTGCCGACGACGAATTCCTGCCGCCGCCGGAGAAGATCCGGCGCCTCAGGGCTTTCGATGCGGCGCTGCGCGGCGAGGCGGGCAATGGCCCGGAATTCGCCAAGGCGCATGCGCTTCGCGCCAGCATGGCGGCGACCCATGTGCCGACCGTGCATGGCTCCGACCTCATCGCCGCTTTCGTGCAGGACTGCGAAAAATTGCGCTATCATTCGTGGGAAGAGCTTCTCGGCTATTGCGAAAAATCGGCGAACCCGGTCGGGCGCTTTCTTCTCGACCTGCATGGCGAGGACAAGTCGGGTTACCGGTATTCCGACGCGCTGTGCACCGTGTTGCAGATCGTCAATCATTTGCAGGACTGCGCCGACGACAAGCGTGCGCTCGACCGCGTCTACATCATTGAACCCTGGCTTGAGGCCGAAGGCGGCAGCGTCGCCGACATTGACGGCGCGGCCTGTTCGTTGGCGCTTCGGCGCGTGATCGACCGTATGCTGACGGGGTGCGACGCGCTGATGCTTGATGCGCGCCGCTTGCCATTGGCGCTGAAGAGCCGCCGCCTCGCGATGGAATCGGCGGTGATCGTGCGCCTCGCCGACCGTCTGATCGACCTTTTGCGCAAGGGCGATCCGCTGGCGTCGCGCGTCGCCTTGAAGAAGCCGGACTTCGCCTTCGCGGGAATCGCCGGCGCGGTCTCCGGTTTTCTGGCGGCAGGGAGGGGCGCGTGACCGCGGTCTCGACGCCGGCGGACGAAGCGCGCCGGCTGGCGCAGGAAACGGTGAAACGCTCCGGCACGTCGTTCGGCGCCGGCATGGCGATATTGCCGAAAGAGCGGCGCGAGGCGATGCATGCGATCTACGCCTTCTGCCGCGAGGTTGACGACATCGCTGATGATGAGGGGATGTCCCGAGAGGAACGTCTGCGGCGGCTCAGCGACTGGCGAAGCGAAATCGACCGGCTCTATGAAGGGCGCGCGCAATATCCGGCCGGCGTCGCGCTGCAAGACCCGGTGCGCGCCTTTGACCTGCCGAAGCGCGAATTCCTGATGATGATCGAGGGGATGGAGATGGATGCCGACGGCCCGATCGTCGCGCCGTCGATGGAAAGGCTCCTCGCCTATACCCGCCGCGTCGCCGGCGCGGTCGGCCTTTTGTCGATGCCGGTCTTCGGCGCGCCGAAAAGCGAGGCGTCGGACCGCTTCGCGCTGTCGCTCGGCGACGCGCTGCAACTGACGAACATCCTGCGCGACGTGGCGGAGGACGCGGCGATCGGGCGGCTCTATTTGCCGGCGGAGCTGCTGGAAAAGCATGGGGCGGCGAGCGAAGCCGAGGCCGTAGGGCGGGTCTTGACCCGCCAGCGCGCCATCCGCGAGAGCGGTCCATGCGACGAGGTCGATGACGGGTCAAGACCCGCCCTACAAGCAGTCGCGCGCGACCTCGCTGAAATCGCGACGCAAAAATTTGGCGACGCGCGCACGGCGCTTCGCGATCTCGACTGGCGCACCGTCCGCCCGGCGCTGTTGATGATGGGCGTTTATGAGGCGTATCTGAAGAAACTCGAAGCGCGCGGCTGGGAGAAAATCGGCGCGCCGCTGTCGATCGGCAAGGCCGAGAAACTGCTGATCGCCGCGCGCTACGCGCTGGCGCCGCCTAAGCGTTCAAAAGGGTGAAATCTATGTGGTTGTTTGAAGCAAACATATCACCCAGCCTTCATATGGAACTCGCACGCGCAGAATTTTCAATTAATTTCGACCCTTGCGTCAGTCGACCATCTTTCATTGAAACCATTCTCGATCAGACAGGTGAAGACGTCCAGCGAAGATTGAAATCTTTCGTGGCAAGCATTCGGATTACTTCGGATCATCTTGATTTTTCGAACTCTAGCACGGCAAAAAAACAAGCCTATCAGGACTTTATTGCTGCTTCACGAGAATGCTCTGATCAACGCCAACTCGAAAGCATTGCAAGTATATTTATTTTTCGAAACAAGCTCGCGGTCGAAGCTTCGATCGAGAAGTTAGCGTTCAAATCACTTATGGATAGAATTAGTCTCTATGATCCAAGGGTTCACTCGTTCTATTTGATGCTGGATTTTCTTGGATTTTCGACACAAGAACAAGCGACCGATTTTTTTTCAGGTCGAGAAGTTTATGCATTGGTTTCCGGTGTAGGGTTTAACTTTCGAGCCGAAGATTGACTATGACCATAGTCCACATCATCGGCGCCGGGCTCTCCGGCCTTGCCGCAGCGGTGCGCCTCGCCGATGCCGGCGCAAAGGTGACGGTGCACGAATCCGCAGGCCATGCCGGCGGGCGCTGCCGCAGTTTTTACGACCGGACGCTCGAACGCGACATCGACAACGGCAATCATTTGATTATGTCGGGCAATCATTCGGCGCTCGACTATCTGAGGCACATCGGCGCCGAGGATGCGCTGACCGGGCCGGCGACCGCCGTCTATCCCTTCGTCGATGTGAAGTCAGGACAGCGTTGGCAGGTCCGCCTCAATGACGGATTGTTCCCGTCCTGGGTATTCGATCCGGCGTCGCGCGTGCCGGACACGAAATTATTCGACTATGTGAAAGCGGCGGGGATCGCCTTCGCGCGCAAAGATCAGACAGTCGCCGACATTGTCGACAAAGACGATGTCCTTTACGCGCGCTTCTGGGAGCCGTTGACGCTCGCGGTGCTGAACACCACACCAGATCTCGGGCAAGCGCAGCTCTTGTGGTCGGTCATTCGCGAGACGTTCCTGCTCGGCGGCAAGGCGTCGCGGCCGCTGGCGGCGAAGAAGGGCCTTGGCCCCGCTTTCGTCGATCCCGCGGTCGCGCACCTTCGCGCGAAGGGCGCGGAAGTCCGATTCAATGCGCGCCTGCGCGCGGCGGAATTTTCGGATGGTCGAATCGTCGCGCTCGATTTCGGCGAGGAAAAAATCGCGCTCGGCGATCTGGACGAAGTCATCCTCGCCCTTCCGCCGTCGCGGCTGAAGCAGATCGTCGCCGGCCTCGATCCGCCGGACGACAATGCGTCGATCCTGAACGTGCATTATCGCACGCTGCATCCGGTTCCGATGGCGCCGCTCGGCGATGGGTCGTTCATCGGCATGGTCTCGTCAGACGCGCATTGGTGTTTCGTCCGCGACGATGTCGTCAGCCTGACGGTGTCGGCGAGCCATGCGATCGGCATGGACGAGGTTCCGAACCAAAAGGCGGCCGACGACATGTGGCGCGAGACGCAAGCGGCGCTCGACCTCGGAAACATGCCATATGAAGCCGTGCGCGTCATTCGCGAGCGCCGCGCGACGCCGGATCAATCGCCGCAGGCGGCGCAAAAGCGCCTCAAGCCGGAAACGCAATGGCGGAACTTGACGCTCGCCGGCGATCACACCGCGACCGGCGTTCCCGCGACCATTGAAGGATCGGTGAGATCAGGCGATAGAGCGGCGGCGATCGTGTTGAAACGCCGGAGGGCCGCATGAGCGGATTTATCGGAATCGTCTGCGGCTTGAAATCGGAAGCGGTCGCGGTGCGGGCGAGCATGAAGGCGGCGGGGATCGACGACGACAAGGTCCGCATCGGCGTCTCGGGCGCAAACGCCGATCGCGCCGAGGAAATCGCGCAGGGATTCTTGAGCGACGGCGCCCGGGCGATCATCAGCGCCGGGCTTTGCGGCGGGCTCGACCCGGCGCTCAAAAGCGGCGATGTCGTGCTTGGCGAGCGCGTCGTCTCGGCGCAGGGCGATATCGTCATCGCCGACAAGCGCCTCACCGCGGCGGCGGACAAATTCTCGCCGCGCCATGTCGCGATTTTCGGCTCGGACGAGATCGTCGATTCGGTCGAAAAGAAAAAGGCGCTATTCCAGCGCTACGCCGCCGAGACCGTCGATATGGAAAGCCACGGCGCGGCGCGCGCCGCGGCGAAGGCGGAAATTCCGTTCATCGCCATCCGCGTCGTCGCGGACGGGCATGACCGCGCGCTGCCGAAGGCGGCCTTGCGCGCCGTGACGCCGTCGGGCGGCGTCAATGTGATGAATGTGCTGGTCGACTGCCTGAAATCGCCGCAGCAATTCGAGGAGATCGCCCTCCTTGGGCGCGATTCCGGCGCCGCGACGGAAAGCCTACGCCGCGACTTCGGCGGGTTCCTTGGCGCTTTTCTTCTCGCTCTCGATCTTTGACATCTGGTCGGCGACGATTTTTTCGTGAACGTCGACGGCCTTGCGCGCTTTCGTCAGGTCGATCTCCGGCGCCATCGGGCCATCGGTCCGGATCGCGAACATGTTTTTCAGCTTCAGCAGCTTCATGGGTTTCTTGACCGCGTCCATCGCCGCCGTCGGCTCATAGCCGCAATGCGCCATGCAGTTCGCGCATTTGTCGTATTTGCCGGTGCCGTAGCTGTCCCACTCAGTCGTCTCCATCAGTTCCTTGAAGGAGGAGACATAGCCCTCGCCGAGCAGATAACAGGGCTTTTGCCAGCCGAACACGTTGCGCGTCGGCGAGCCCCAGGGCGTGCAGAGATACTCCTCGTTGCCGGCGAGGAAATTCAGGAACAGCGTCGAATGCGAGAGGTTCCATTCGCGGCCGCGCTCCTTGCCGAGGCGGAAGACGTCGCGGAAAAGGTTTTTCGTCTTCTCGCGCGACAGGAAATGATCCTTGTCCTCGGCGCGCTCATAGGCGTAGCCGGGCGAGATCGAGATGTTGACGCCGAGATCGGTCGCGAAATCGAGATAGTCCGCGACCTGTTTCGCCGACATGTTGTCGAAGATCGTGGCGTTCACGTTGACCTGGAAACCTTTTTCCTGCGCCGCCTTGATCGCCTTGACCGCGATCTTGAAGGTGCCTTTCTGGTCGACCGCGCGGTCGTGCTCTTCTTCCAGGCCGTCGAGGTGGACGGAGAAAAACAGGAAGGGCGACGGCGTGAAGAGGTCGAGCTTCTTTTCAAGCAATAGCGCGTTGGTGCAAAGCGACACGAATTTCTTGCGCGCGACGATGCCGGCGACGATCTCCCCGATGTCCTTGTGGATCAACGGCTCGCCGCCCGGAATGGCGACGACCGGGGCGCCGCATTCGTCGACCGCGTCGAAACATTCCTGGACGGTGAGGCGCTTGTTGAGGATCGGCGCCGGATAGTCGATCTTGCCGCAGCCGGGGCAGGCGAGATTGCAGCGGAACAGGGGCTCGAGAAACAAGACGAGCGGATAGCGCTTCTTGCCCATGAGCGTCTGCTTCATGACGTAAGCGCCGACGCGGACCTGCTGGTGAAGCGAAACTGACATCCCCTGAACTCCCGTTTCCCGTTTTTGCTATTAAGCGTTTTCGACGGCCCAGGCGTCCATCGCCGCCTTCGGTCTTGGCACGTCGGCAAGCTCGGCGGGGAGCTTGAAATGAACGTTTTCGCGCACGCCGTCCAGCGTCTCGACGCTGACGTCGCGAATGCTGCGCAGCTTGGCGATCGTCTCTTGCACCAGCGTTTCGGGCGCCGAGGCGCCGGCGGTGACGCCGACCGTCGAAACGCCCTTGATCCAGTCAAGATCGAGCATGCTCGCATCCTCGATCAGATAGGACGGCAGGCCGAAATTCTCGCCGATCTCGCGCAGGCGGTTCGAATTCGAGGAATTATGCGCGCCGACGACCAGAAGGAGATCGATCTTTTTGCAGAGTTCAATAACCGCGGTCTGGCGATTTTGCGTCGCATAGCAGATGTCGCGCGTGTCCGGGCCGATGATGTTCGGGAAGCGCGCCTTCAGCGCCGCGATGACGTCCTTGGTGTCGTTGACGGACAGCGTCGTTTGCGTGACGAAGGAAACGCGCTGCGGGTCGCGCACATTCAGCGTCGCGACTTCATGCGGCTCTGAAATGACGTGAACGACGCCCGGAATCTGGCCGAGCGTGCCTTCGACTTCCGGATGGCCGAGATGGCCGATGAGGACGATGTCGTAGTCCTTTTCGGCGTAGCGGCGGCCTTCCTTGTGCACTTTCGTCACCAGCGGGCAGGTCGCGTCGATGACGCCGAGCTGGCGGAGTTGCGCGCCATCCTCGACTTTTCTCGAAACGCCGTGGGCGGAGAAAATCGTCACCGCGCCGACCGGCACCTCATCGATTTCCTCGACGAAGATCGCGCCGCGATCGCGCAAGGTGTCGACGACCCGCTTGTTGTGGACGATTTCATGGCGGACATAGACCGGCGCGCCGTATTTCTCGAGCGCGCGCTCGACGATATCGATCGCCCGCTCGACGCCGGCGCAAAAGCCGCGCGGCTGGGCGAGGATCACGCGCAAAGATTTCCCCTCATCGACCATCGCCGAAATCCTCCTGTCGGGCCCGCCGCCAAACCCCTAGCGCGATACTAGGCGCTTGGCCCTTATTCCATGCGCTTTTGCGGTCTGCAACCGCGCCGCCGCCGGTTGTGTCCCAGTGTTGCCAGAGCGCTATAACGCGATCTTCGCTGCAGTGCAAAATGAACAACCCGTGACAGCCGGCGCAGGCAGATTCAGGGCGGAATCTCCCGTTGGCCCAGGGAGCCGCCTCCGTTAGGGTCCGGCGGGGGCTCGCCTGGCGCAACGGGGGGATGGTGTTCAATTTTTCGGGAAAATCCGCCGCAAGCGGCTTTCCGTCGGGGGTTTGGCCGCGCGCCAAGCTTCTTTCGGCCTTGCGCAAGCGGTATCCGGCGCTCGACGATCTGGGCGAGGAGCAGGGGTTCGGCCTTTACGGCGTCACCGACGGGGATATCCGATTCGCCGTCGTGCTGGCGCTGGTCGAGGGCGCGCCCGACAAGGTGTCGGAAGTCGGCTTCCTCGCGCGGTTTTCCGGCTTCAATCTCAGCCCGTCGCAACTCGAGGGCGTCAACCGCAATCTCCACATCAGCGTCGCCGCCTTTCACAACGACGGCGATCTCTATTTGATCGGCGGCGTCGCCGCAGCCGGCGAATTCAATGAGGGGACCTTCATCTTGATTCTCGAAGCGTGGCGGCGCGACCTCCTTGTCATCCTGCAGTCGATGAGCCTCTCCGAAACGCTGGCGGGCGCGCATCCTGCCGCACGTCTTGCGGCCGTGCAGAAATTTACGGTGAACCGCGCCGACGGCGCGCAATCCGCCGCGGCGATGTTTTCGTCCTTCGCCGGGGCGGGCAGGGCGCTCGCCGCCTGCGC
>JBGSNB010000091.1:0-4078 GCA_041739835.1 Parvularculaceae bacterium
CCGTCACCGGCATCGCCTTTGATGGCGAGGGCGAGACAGCCGCGCGCTTGTGGGCGGGCGATGTCGAATACGTACGCGACCCAGCCGCCGGATTCAGGCCGCCGGCGCCCGACGCGCTGCGCGCGCTTTCGGGCCGCTATGATAATGACGACCGCTGGGCCGGACCGCTCTATGTCTATGCGCGCGACGGCCGGCTGTGGATCGGCAACGCCGAACCGCTGACGCCGCTCGGTCAGGGCGAATGGCGGCTCGGCGACGAGACCTCGCCCGAACGAATCCGCTTTGACGGTTTTATCAATGGCCGCCCGCACCGCCTGCTGTTCTCCGGGACGCCCTATCTGCGCCGCTTCGGTTGACGGCGAATTTTGGTTCGGATATGAACCAAAGAAAGTTCACATCCGAACCTTCATGACCGCCGCGCCGCGCATTTTCCACCTGCTCCAGCGAGCCCATGGCGCGCTCTTCCGCGCCGCCGACCGGCGGCTTCAGGCGGCGGAAGGCGTCACCGCGACCCAGCACGGCGTTCTTTTGGCGTTGTCGCGAGACGACGGCCAGCCGATCAGCGCCATCGCCGACAGCTTGAAAATGGGCAAGTCGAGCCTTACCGGCCTTGTCGACCGCATGGCCGCGGACGGGCTGGTGCGCCGCGAGATCGATGCTTATGATCTTCGCGTGCAGCGGATTTTCATCGAGCGGCGCGGGCGCGGCATTGTCGCGCGCACGCTCGGCGACGTCAAACGCTTCAACGAAGATCTGCTGAAGCCATTCACCTCGTCGGAGCGCCGGACGATCGAGCGTTTCCTCACCCATATCGCCGATGAGGCCGCAACGATTGTCGAAGGCGTCCCGGAAAAATCAGCCGAAAGAAAGAAATCAGCATGACCAGTTTCGTCAAGACGGACCGCGACGGGCGCGTCCTCACCATCACGTTGGACAGGCCCGACAAGAAGAACGCGCTGACGCACGCAATGTATGCGGCGATCGCCGACGCGCTTCAGCTCGCGCATGAGGATCCGCAGATCCGCTGCGTCATCATCACCGGCGCCGGCGACAGCTTCACCGCCGGCAATGATCTCGGCGATTTCGCCGCGGGGCTTCTCGACGAAGAGCCGCCGGTCGTTCGCTTTCTTGACAATGTCATCGCCTGCGACAAGCCGGTGATGGCGGCGGTCAACGGACCGGCGGTCGGCGTCGGGCTGACGATGCTGCTGCATTGCGACCTTGCCTATGCGAGCGACGCGGCGAGTTTCCGCTCGCCCTTCCCGCATCTTGGTGTCGTTCCGGAGGCCGGATCATCGATGCTGCTTCCGGCCTCGGTCGGGAACGCCTGGGCAAACGACATCTTCATTGCCGGGCGTGTTCTGACCGCCGCAGAAGCGCTGTCGGCGGGGCTGGTGTCGCGGGTATTTCCGGCGGCGTCTCTGATCGCCGAATGTCGGTCGATCGCCAAGACGATCGCCGCGCAGGCGCCGAACGCCATGCTCCACACCAAACGCCTTGTCCGGATGAACCGGGACGCCGTCCGAGAACGCATGGCGAAGGAAAGCGCGCTTTTCGACGCGCAACTGAAGTCGCCGGAGTTCATGGTCGCAGCGGCGGCTTATATGCAGCGACGACTGCCGGAGTTCGACTGACGGCATTCCGATGATGTCGCAAGCAGGCCCGAGATCATTCTGAGCCTTCGCGCGCATCGCGCCGGTCTCGCCATTTCGTTACCGACCTCACGCGTTCGTTCGGAGCATTTGCGCTTCATTTGCCGCATGAATGATTTCGCCGCCGCGTTTGGCGGGGGCGACAGTCAGGGATCATTCATGCCGCATCGAAAACTCCGTCTTGTCGCAGTCTCGACACTCGCCCTTGCTTTTGGGCCGCAAATCGCCGCCGCCGAAGGTCTTTTCGAACGGGATGACGCCAGTGCAGGGCCGTATGTCGCAATTTTCGGCGGCGCGGCCTTTCTTGACGACGGCGAATTTTCGAGCACGTCCGGCCCAGTCAATTTCGACGCCAGCACCGGATACAATTTCGGCGGCGCGGTCGGCTATCAATGGCCGGTTCGCGTGCTGGGCGTTTTGCGCCCGCGATCGGAATTTGAAGTGAATTACTTCGATTCCAATCTAACGCCTTCAGGGTTCAACTTTGCCGGCGGCGGCGTTGCGAGCGGCGCGCAGTCGGGCGTGTCTCTCCTGCTCAATACGTATTACGATATCAAGATCGCAGGCTCCGATCGATTTACGCCCTATTTAGGCGGCGGGCTCGGCGTGGTTTTCCTCGATCAGGATGCATTCCAGCCGGCCGGCATCGGCGCCGGCGCGAAATTCGCATCGTCGAATGACGCGGGCTATATCGGTCACTTCGCCGTCGGCCTCACCTACGCGGTGAACGACCGGCTCGACCTCTACAGTGAAGGGCGCTACGTCAGAAGCGGCAATCTCGACACCGATTTCACGTTCCCGACCGCCTTCACCGCGGCCGACCGGCTCGAAGGCGTCTCCGCCAATGCCGGCCTGCGGTGGCGCTTCTGAGGCTTGTGTGCAGGTCGCGCGCCAAACTCATCCGCCGCCCTTTGCCGCTTCCGATTTCGCCTGGTCGATAAGAGCGTCAAGTGCTGCGCGGCCGAAATAGTCGCCGTGGGCGAAGACGCCGGATATTTTCGTAGTGTTGGAGATGTCCGTAAGCGGATCGGCGTCGAGAAGGACGAGATTAGCTGGTTCGCCCTTTGCGATGACGGGCCGTTCGCTGGTGCGGCCGAGATAGCGGAGGGGATTGATCGTCGCTGTCTGCAGCGCCTCGAGCGGCGTCAGTCCCGCCTCAACGAAAAGCGCCATCTCGTCATGGACGCTGGAGCCGGCAAAGACATAAGGCTCGCTTGAGGCGTCGGTGCCGGCGAGGAAGCCGACGCCCGCGTCTTTCATCGCACGGATCATGCGCATCTGGGCCGCAAGCGTTTTTCTGCCGTTGGCAAGTTCGGACTTGTCCGCCGTTTCGCTCCAGTCCTTCCATACTCTCGCGAGGTCGGTCGTCGTGAATTCCATCCGCGGATCGCGCGCGATCTCCGGATCGTCGGCGTGAAAATAGCCGCGCATTTCGACAAGCGTCGGAACCTGCCAGACGCCATTCGCCGCGAAATCCTCAAACAATGCGTCGCAGATTTCAGAATCAAATCCGTCAAGCAAGGAGACGAGACGCTCATCCATCAAGAGGGCGAGGCTGTCCGATTCCGCTGGCGACCTCGCGAATTCCTCCTGCGTGAACTCAAGCGCGCCGGGCGTGCAGGATTCAAGAACAAGCGTCAGATGATCGATGAGAGTCTGGCCGGATGCGGCCGCTTCGGTCGGCGAAAGGCTGAGCGGCACATGGCCCTCAAGGCGCAACTTCCGCTTTCGCGCTTCATCCGCGATCGCGCGATAGGCCTCTGGGCTGAGGCGGTCGTAAACCTTCACGAAGTCGAAGCGAAGGCGCTCGAATTCGCGAACAAGCGCTCGCGCAGACGCATCATCTTCTGCCGATAGGCCAAAAGAATTGACCTGGGGGGCGCCGTCGACAATCGGCGAGCCCCAGACGACGTAAGGGGCGATCGGGTTGGACTTCGTCCATTCCCTGGCGGCAAGCGCCGAGCCAAGATGCGAGCCGGCATCCCTTATGCCAATCACGCCATGCGCGAGGAAGAGCGGGTAGTGATACTTCCAGCGTCCCTCGCGATGCGAATGGACATGCATGTCCCAAAGGCCGGGGATGACAAATTTGCCGGAACCGTCGATGGTTTCCGCCTGCGCCGGAATTTTGACGGCGTCGACGGCGCCGACCTTCGTAATGACGCCGTCTTCAACGACCAAGGTCTGGTTGGTGCGACGGCTTCCATCCTCGACGTTTAGGATCGTGACATGCGTCAGTGCGATGGTCGTCGCCCCCGCGGGCGCGACGGCTGCAATGACGGCCAACGCGGCGAATGCAAAAATGACTTGCGATTTCATCATTTCGATCCGTAAAGCCGCTCAACGTCTTCTTGCCTGAACAGTGAAGTGCCGCTTGAAAGGCGCGTCGCTGCGGCGCAGGCGGCGGCGTAGCGCAGCGCCTGCGC
>JBGSNB010000104.1:0-3047 GCA_041739835.1 Parvularculaceae bacterium
GGCAGATGTCGGCGGAACGCCGACCGGCGTCGCCCGCCATCTCATCCGCGCCGGGCTCGCGGGAGGCGACGCGGCGGCGCAAGGTGAACGGCTGATGCAGATCGAACGCCGTCTCGCTGCCGTCGATCAGCAGTGCCAGGCAATTCTGCAACTGGTCGAAGTTGAAGCCCAAGGCCTCCGTCGACTGTCGGCAATGTTCGACGCCCTCATCGCCACGCTGAGCGGAAGTGATGCGATGGACGAAAGTCGGCCATGATCAACCGGAAGCAGACGCTTTTCGTTGTCGCATTGGTTTCCGGCGCCGCCGCGTGGGGCGCCTTTGAGGCGGGCTTCAATCTTTGGCCTCCCGGCGTGCGCACCAGCGATCGCGTGATTGCTCGCTTTCCCGCCGCTGACGTTCAACGCTGCGCCAGTGCGCGCCTTCGCGCGATGTTCAATGACAAGGCGGGCAAGTCCTTCTGGCGCGCCTGCGCCCATGTTCTTTATGAAAGCAACACGCTCGCCGCCTTTAATCTACGCTACAGTGCCGTGATCGGCCTCGCCGGTACAGGAATCGCTGCGCTCGCCGGCTTCCTCATTGTCGTGCGCCTTGAACGTCCGCAAGACAAAGTGCTTCGGGGGCGGCGCCATCTGAAAGGCGACGAAGCGCGTCGCCGTCTTCGCGTAGCGACAAACGCAGAATGCCGACATTACGGCGCCGGGCTCGACTTGGCTTCAGGCATTCGATTGAGCTGCGAGCGCGAAACGCGACATTTCCTGATCTGGGGCAGCGTCGGCGCCGGAAAGACGCAGACGATGCTGCGGCTGATGCTTGCCGCCCTCGCGCGCGGCGACAAGATTCTCGTACTCGATACGAAAGGAGATATGACCGCCGGCCTCCCGGACGATCCCGCACTGGTCGCGCCGCAGGATGCGCGCTCGTTTGTCTGGGATGTCGCCGCCGACTGCCGCGTCAAGCAGGATGCGCGCGAACTCGCCGCGCGGTTCATACCGGCGAGCCCTGATCCGATGTGGTCGGATGCCGCGCGCGAAATCTTCGTCGCCTGCGTCGCGGCTTTGCAGGCGACAAAGGGCGCCGACTGGACTTGGGCAGACTTGCGAACCGCCGCTATCGGCGACGCGCAGACGCTGTTCGCGATGGCGAAAAACCATCACCCGGAAGCAATGCGCGTCCTTGAAGACCCGTCGAGCCGGACGACGCAAAGCGTGCTTGCGACATTTCAGGCGCACATGAACGTAGTGAGCGCTCTTGCGGACGCGTGGCCGGATTCCGTCAACGCGCCGAAATTCTCCGTGCGCGACTGGCTGCACATGGAAGCGCCGGCTCGACCGATCATCCTTCAGAGGGACGCACGCTACCCGGAGCTATCAAATGCCTGGATCAGCGGGCTGTTGGGCCTTCTCGCCTCATCCGTGGGCAGCCCGTCGCTCGCGGAGTCCAAAAGGCGGCGCGTCTGGCTCTTCCTCGACGAATTTCCGCAATTGCCGAGGATGCGCGATTTCACAACGTTTCTCGATGTCGGCCGATCAAAAGGCGTGATCGTCGTCCTTGGCGCTCAGGACATCGCCCAAATCAGGGCGATCTATGGACGCGAGCGCGCGGATTCCTGGATCGGCATGGTCGGCACACAGGTTATCACACGCCTCAATCCGGGCAGAGGCGCGGAGGAGGCAAGCCTGATGATCGGCGAGCAGGAAATCGAGAAACGATCGCGCAGCGTCAGCACGGTCGGGACGCGGACGACCGTCACGGAAAGCCGCCACAGGGAGTTGCGCCGTGTCGTCATGGCGGCCGAACTCTCAAATCGCCTTGGCCCTCGAAAGGGTGGAGTGCGGGTGTTAATCCTAGGGCCGGGAGACGACGCGTATGAAATTGATCTACCCTTCATCCGGTTGCCCGAATTGCGGGCGCCGTCCATCCCGTCCTCTTGGACCTGCCCGCCGCTGTTAAACGACTCCGCCACAATGCCCGTGGCGTATAGCAAACTGCCGTCGCCACCGCGTGCTGCCTTGTCAAAGGATGAGGCTGATCGCATTCGCGACCTCGGACGCTGAAATGGTCGCCTCGATCTCCGCAAGGAAAAGCGCCGCCGCAGCGTCCGCCTATTATCAGCACATGGGGAAGGATACGTACTATTCCCGCGAGGGCGAAGCGCCGGGCCGATGGGAGGGTCGCGCCGCCGAACGTCTATCGCTCGCCGGGCCGGTTTCGAAATCAGACTTTGAGGCGGCGCTTGCCGGTCTCGATCCCAAGACGGGCGCAGCGTTGATCCATGCGAACGGCCGCGCACATGCGGCTGGTTGGGACATGACATTCAGCGCCCCGAAGTCAGTTTCCGTTTTGTGGGCGTTGTCGCCGGAATCGGAGCGTAAACTTATCGAGACCTTCCACACGAATGCGGTGTTGAAAGCCACTCGCTTTCTTGAAGACGAGGCCGCCTTGGCGCGGCGAGGCAAGGGCGGAAAAATTCACGAACGCGTCGCCGGGCTCCTCATGGCGCAATTCGATCATCATACGAGCCGCGACCTCGATCCACAGCTCCACACCCATGCTTTCATTTTCAATCTGGCCCCTCGGCGCGACGGCACTTGGGGCGCGATTGTCAGCCGCGAGCTCTATCGGGCGCAAAAACGCGCGGGCGGCCTTTACCGCGACAAACTGGCGAACCAACTTGAACGCGCCGGCGTCGAAATCGATCGAACCGGGGAGATTTTCCGCGTGAAAGCGATCCCGATTATGATTGAGAAAGCCTTCTCAAAACGTCGGGCCGACATTGAAAAAGCCGCCGAAGCACATGGCTACTCGACGCCGAAAGGCATGGAAATGGCCGCGCTTCGCACGCGAAGATCAAAAGTATCGATCTCGCGTGACGACCTGTTTGAGGCATGGAAAGCTGAAGCAAAGTCGCTCGGATTCGAACTCGCTCGGACGCAAAATCGCACGCCGGAACCGGCGCGGCGTTTCTCATCAAACTCCGCCGCCGTCCCAATTCCTCCAACCAAAAATCTGCCCTCGACTGGCAGGGCGGGGGGGGGGGGGGGGGGGG
>JBGSNB010000118.1:0-2238 GCA_041739835.1 Parvularculaceae bacterium
GCCCGCCCGAGGACCGTCGCGCCGAGCAGCTCTCGCAGCTCGGCGTCGCGCCGCCGGCGCCGACGACATCGATCTTCACCAGGACCGACGGCATCGTCGCCTGGCGCGGTTCCGTGCAGCATCGCGAGCATGGCCATGACCGCACTGAGAATATCGAGGTGCCGGCGAGCCATATCGGCCTCGGCGTCAACCCGGTCGTGATGTACGCGATCGCCGACCGCCTGGCGCAAGGCGAAGATGATTGGCGCCCGTTTGATCACGCAGGATTGCGCAAGCTGTTCTTCCGGAAACATTGACGGCGGCAGGCGCAGAGCTTCCTTGGCAGCAAGGCCTGCTGCCGGATAGCGTTGCATTCAAATTGAACCACGCGTGCTTCATCTTGAGGAGAATTTGCGCAAGCGAAGGCGTCACGAAGGATCAAGTGACTGACACCATCCTTCGTGACGCCGCCCTGACCGCGAAGGCGGTCAATTTAAGTTTGCACGCATTCGCGCACGGGCGGCTCATAACTCAATTTAATCGCAGCCTGCAGCTAGAGTTGGGCGCCAAATAACGCAGAAATGACATGGGCGTTGAGATCGTCATACTCGATGCCTAGCTGGTCTTCGTAACCCAGCGCCTTCACGTACCGATATCGAGCGCCGAAATAAAAGCCGAGCCCGAGTGGAACTCGAAATCCGGCGCTTGCAGCAAAAGCCGCTGTCGCGCTTGAATCCTCGATGAACGCTCCGCCTGCGCCTACCTCGACATATGGCTGAATTTTTTCACGAGGCCCGACAAAATCATAACGCAAATTGCCAAGCGCCAAATGCACCTCATTATTGAAGTCGGCGCCGGATAGACCAAGCGCGTCAAGCGAATTGGTTTCGCTTGCCGGCGCTCCATTGATTGTGCCGGTCGCGGTAATGGAATCGAGGTTGGCCTGAAGGTAGTCATAGGAGAAATTCACTCCAAGATGCTTGTCTCCAACACCGCGCATTCCGATAACGATGCCGCCGGCAATCCCGCCTTCGTATGATCCTGATAGGGTGCCAACCAGCATGTCACCTGCGAAAACATCGATGCCGCCTGGCGTGGTGAAATCGAACGGAGCTACAACGTCATATGAAATCGTGCTCACTTGCGACGGAAAGCCCGCACCGACAGCAAACTCTGTGTAAAGAGCCTGCGCATGCGCTACGCCGCAAAATGGCACGCAAAAAGCGAACAGTTTCAGAAGTCGTTTCATGGAAAATCCCCCATAAGTTGTAGTCTGCGGCTAATCCTACTTCGGCATTATTGAGAGTCAATATTCAGTGCGCCCCATACTACGGCAATTCGGACAGAATTTGGGGGGGGCGAGCATGGCCATGACCGCACTGAGAATATCGAGGTGCCGGCGAGCCATATCGGCCTCGGCGTCAACCCGGTCGTGATGTACGCGATCGCCGACCGCCTGGCGCAAGGCGAGGATGATTGGCGTCCTTTCGATCACGCAGGATTGCGCAAGCTGTTCTTCCGGAAATATTGACAACAGGTCTTGCGCGCCGGCACTTTCACGCTCGACCGGGGCGATGAACCGTCAGTGAGGGAACATGCTGAATTTCTTGAACGCGTCGCTCGCCGCGACAATCCTCTTCGGATCCGCCGAGGCGGCTGACAAATTCGTCATCGATCCGACGCACAGCGTGGTGCAGTTTTCGGTGGATCGCTTCGGCTTCAACAATGTGATGGGGCAAGTGCCGATCGTCGACGGCGTCGTCACGCTCGACGACGACGCGCCTGAAAAGAGCGCCGTCCATGTGAACATGAATCTTTCGGGTCTGGCGTCGGGCGACGCGACGCGCGACGAGCATGTGAAGGGACCATTCTGGTTCAATGCTGAAAAATTCGCCGCCGCGTCCTTCAGATCGTCCGCCGTCCGCTTGACTGGTCCGAATGCGGCGGAAGTCGACGGCGTCTTGTCGCTGCACGGCGCCGAGGCCCCGGTGACGCTGACGGTCACGCTGAACAAGCGCGGCGCCGACCCTGCGACCAAGAAGGAGGCCGCCGGCTTTTCGGCGACCGCCCGACTGAAGCGATCCGATTTCGGCATGACCACCGCGCTGGGCATGGTCGGCGACGAGGTCGAGATCACGATCGAGGCGCTCGCGCACCGGTCGGAGTAGGCCCCTGTCAATCCGAATGGTCGACCAGCGACAGGCGCTTGATGACGGCGCCGGGGCGGATCAGCGCGCCGGGCGCGATCACGGCGCCCGC
>JBGSNB010000135.1:0-5159 GCA_041739835.1 Parvularculaceae bacterium
CCGGGCGCCGCCGCTAGAAGGAGGCCGATCGCGACCAGCTGCGCCGTCGTCTTCCATTTCGCGAGCGGCGTCACCGGCAGTCCCTCGCCCGAACCGGCGAGCGCCTCGCGCAGGCCGCTGACCCAGACCTCGCGCAACAAGATCGCCAGCGCCGCGACGATCCCGAGATCGCGAATGGCCCCGTTGCGCACCAACAGGATGATGGCGGCGGCGATCAGCAATTTGTCCGCAAGCGGATCGAGCGCGGCGCCGAGCGCCGATGTCTCACGGCGCGCGCGGGCGACGAAGCCATCGAGAAAATCCGTTGCGGCGGCGAGGACAAAGACGCCGAGCGCCGCATTCATCGCCCACGGCGCGCCAATGAAAAACAGCGCGGCGAACGGCGCGATCAGCAAGATCCGCAGGAAGGTCAGGATGGTCGCCAAGGTCCCCTCGATCAGTCGGCTGCCTTCCGCACGTCGCTTGCGGGCCGCATCAGCCATTTATGGTCTGATGCGCGCATTCGCCAGTGGCTATTGCGCGCAAGCCGCTTTAAGCTGGCTTCAATGGACGAGGCGAGCAAGTCGCCGCCATGCCGCATTGTCGGCTGTTAACGACATCCGCATCGACGCCGAGCCGATCAGCGCCAGCCGATCGCGCCGGACTCATTATGAAAGCGAGCCGCCATGATAAAATTCCGCGACAAGACCCTCAAACCCGCCAAACCCGCCATGCCGGCGGCCGAGGCTGCAAAACCCGCCAATCAGGAGGCTTCCTCGATGACGTCGGCGGCGAAACCGGAACTCGCGACGAAGGAAGTCGCAAAATAGGCCAGCGGCGACGCTGGGCCTCCAACCAGAGAGAAATGCAATGGCCAAGGACAAGAATCGCGGCAACCGCGAAGCCAAGAAGCCGAAAAAGGCGAAAGTGAAAACGGCGATGACATCGTCGCTCGCGGCGCAGTCAGCGACGTCCCAGGTCTTCGGGCGCGCCAATGCGACCAAGACCAGGAAATAGCCGGTCGCCAGCCGGGTGATTTCGGCTGGCGCTCAGTCTTTCCTGTCGTCTTTGCCCCACAAATTCTCCCACCAGCTTTGTTTTGGCGGCGGGGTAAAGGACTGGCCGCCGGACATCATCTGGGCGCGGACGTCATCGACATCCCAGCCGGTGAGCGTGGCCAGCGTCTGCGCCTCCTCCTCGTAGCGTCGGGGCAGGCTGGCGCGGTACTCCTTGCCGGCCTCGCAGGTCGCGTCGCCCTTGTAGGGATGGCGAAGCACATATCGGCCCTGGAAATTCTCGCGGTCGCCGGTTTCCTTGAACATCAAATCCTCGGGGAAATGCTGCGCATCATAGCTGACATGCAGGCGCGTCACGAATACATCCTGCGGCCCGCCGGACGGCGCCGGGCGGCGCAAGGAAGGCTTGCCGGCGCCGCTCTCGCCGTCGACCCAATAGACGCCGAGTTCGCGCAATTGTTCATTCGACATCGGGTCGGCGGCGCAGGGGTCGCACCAGTTCATGTCCCAGGCATATTCGAGGAAGACCGCGCGCTCGGCCTCGCGGTTTACCTGTTCGGCGAACATCGCCTTGTAGAAGGCGCCGAACTCGTTCTTCACGTAAACCGGGATATTCGAGCCGGTCGGCAGTTTGACGGTGCGGTAATTGGTCGTCTCGATGCGCCCCGTTCGCGTCAGCGCGAAGACGAACAATTCCTGTTTGCCGTCGGCGTTCAGCGTTCCTAGCCGGATCGGCAGCATGAAGCGCGGCGATTCGAATGCGATCTGCAACGGACGCAGGTATTTAAGGCCGGTCTTGCCCTGTTCTTTCAGATTGACCTTGGCGACGAAAAATTTCGTTCCCTGCCTGACATAGCTGCCGAGCGTCTCCTCGGCGCCGTCCGGGAGCTTGTAGCCGTTCTGTTTCAGCCATTCGGCGAGGCCGCCCGATTCCTTCGCCGACAGGATCTGAATGTCATATTCGCCGACGGTGTATTCCGCCTCGACGGTGACGCCGAGGCCCTTCTTGCGGCTTGAGCCTGTCACAATGATGTCTTCGCTGCTCGCCATCGGCGCCGCCATTTCCTGACGCTCGTAAACGAGGCAGGGATCTTCATCGAAATATTCGACGAGCCGCGGCGCCGTATAGGCGTCGAGATGATCGATGATCGCATTGTCGGTCACATGGATCTGGCCTTCCTGCAGCACCACCGGCACCGGTACCACCATCGCGAATTCCTTCAATGCGCCCTGATAGTCGTTCGACATGGTGATGACGGTGCGGTCGCCGTCGCGCATGATCGCGACCTTCGACGCCTTGTTGAAAAGCTTGGTGTCGGCTTTTGCGACATAAAATCCGCAAAAAGCGGCGGCGCCGCCGGCGGCGGTGACGGCGGCGATCGCCGAGCAGGCGGCGATCAGGGTCTTCTTCAATGTCGGACGGCTCATCGGTGTCTCCCTTGCATGACAATTATTCGGCGGGGGCGGGACGGGCGCTCCCATGGAGGGTCGGGTCGCGAAATCGGATCGGCGGCGGCGGCCGGCCCCATTCATAGGCGCCGCCAAGACCTGCAAGGCCCAGCGCCCAGTGGCCGAGCGCCAGCAGGACCGGCGCATAAAAGACGCCGTCGCTGATGAAGAAATGAAATTGCAGGACGTAGGCGATGATCGCCGCCGCCGCGACGAAGAGCGCGCGCTGTGACGGATTCTCCGGCGTCGTCTTCGGGTCGGAGATCATGAAGAAGGCGAACAGGATCAGCGCGCCATGCGTCAGGCGCAGCGCCGGGATCGCGAGGGGATCGCCGAGATACAGCGCACGGCCGACGATGAGGGCGGCGTAGACGGCAAGATAGAGCAGCGGCACATCAAGGCGCGACGCGCGCCAACAGGACACGGCGCCAAGGCTTGCGATAAGAACGGCAAGCCAGATCGGGCTGCCCCATTCGCTGGTCGACGTCCATGCGGCGTCGGTGAACACGATCATCAACACGATACCGATATTCGCGGGGTTGAAGACATGGCGGTCATGCGCGCGGATGGCGAATTTCGAGCCGATGGCGATCAGCGCGGCGAGGACGAAAGGCCAGAGGTCGTTCGCCCGCAGCAGGAGCGACAGCGAGAGGCCGGTGATCAAAGCGCTCTTCCAGTCGAAGCGGCTGGCGACCAGCAGCGCGCCGATCCATTGCGCGCCGAGCGCCGCGCCGATCGCGGCGGCGATTTGCGTTGGCGTCACGCCGAAATCGAGCGCGAATAGTCCGATCAGCAAGATGGCGGCCTGGCCTGCGATCTGGAACCAGCGCGCATCGCGAAGCCGTTGTTGAAGCAAGTGGCCGACTGTCATGAGGCCGCCAGAAAACGCCAGCGCGGAGGAAAGGCCGGGATCGCGGCGAAATCGCGGCGCGCGATTGGTCCTTTCGCGGCGTTTTGCCTCGCCTCGACAGTCATGGTTCGCTCGCCGGCAGGAGCGACGCTCAATCGGCCAGGCGCGTAATGGCGAATTAGCGCGCGCCTACGCCGTGCCGTAGATCCTGTCGCCCGCATCGCCGAGGCCGGGAAGAATGTAGCCTTTTTCGTTGATCTGGCGATCGACTGCGGCGGTGAAGATCGCTACGTCCGGATGCGCCGCTTCGACGGCGGCGACGCCTTCGGGCGCGGCGAGGAGGCACATGAAGCGGATGCGACGCGCGCCGGCGCGTTTCAGGTTCGCAAGCGCTGCAATAACCGAATTGCCGGTGGCCAGCATCGGATCGACGACAATGACCTCGCGATCGCCGATCGCTTCGGGAAGTTTCAGGTAATATTGCACGGGCTTCAGCGTTTCGTGGTCGCGGTAAAGGCCGATATGGCCAACCCGCGCTTCCGGCACGAGATCGAGCATCCCTTCGAGCAGCCCGTTGCCGGCGCGCAGGATCGAAACGAAACAGAGGCGCCGCCCTTCGAGCCATGGGAAAGTCCCGCGCTCCAGCGGCGTTTCGATCTCGCGCGTTCCAAGGTCGAGGTCCTTTGTCACCTCATAGGCGAGCAAAAACGAAATCTCGCGCAAGGTCTGGCGAAACAGCGCGTTGCCGGTCGACTTCTCGCGCATCAAGGTGAGCTTGTGCTGGACGAGGGGGTGGGTGACGATGGTGATCATGAGCTTGCAGGTTATCGCCGGCAGGTTGTAATCAAGGGGCGCGCGACTCCTACAACCAACAACCTGCAATCTACAACCTATGCTGACAGACTGGGACCGCCGTTTCGCCGAACTCGCTTTCCTGGAGGCGAAGAAAAGCGCCGACAATGGCGGGCTGCCGATCGGCTCGGCGCTGGCGAAGGGCGACCGGCTGATCGCGTCGGGACACAATCAGCGCGTTCAGCAGGGCGATCCGATCGCGCATGGCGAAATGGACTGCCTCCGGAAGGCGGGCCGGCAGAAGAGCTACAGGGGCATGACTCTCTACACGTCGCTGTCGCCCTGCATGATGTGCGCAGGGACGATCGTGCAGTTCAAGATCCCGCGCGTCATCGTCAATGACACCCGGAATTTCGGCGGCAATGAAGAATTCCTGCGCTCGCATGGCGTCGAGGTGATCGATCTTCAGCACCCAGACTCAATCGCGCTGATGGCCGGGTTCATCAGGGACAATCCGGCGCTCTGGAATGAGGATATCGGGGAGTAGCGGTAACCATTCCGGCGGTCGTCATTGCCGGGCTTGTCCGGGCAATCCAGGCGCGTTGCGCGCCCGCGGCTGTATGTCCGCAACAAATCCGGGCATGACGGTTTCTTTTGGGGGCTGCCGATCTTCATTGACATTTAAGGAAACCGCCCCCATATGGCGCTCAACGTCTGTGGTCTGAACGACTGCATGATGAGGGCGGCGTGAAGCGCTGCGGGGAAAAATCCCGACATTGAGTCCTCGTCTTCAGACCCAAAATCCCCCTACGCCCTGAGTCACGCGGGTCGTTATCACCCGGGCCCTGTCGGCCGCCCGACGCTTGAGAAGCGTCCGGCCGATGCCGCTCAACGCATTGGAATTGTCTTTTGACCAATTTTTCGAACCTCAACCTCGCCGAGCCGATCGCCAAAGCCGTCGCCGCCGAGGGCTATACAACCCCGACGCCGATCCAGGCGCAGGCGATCCCGCCCGTGCTCGCCGGCAAGGACCTTCTCGGCATCGCCCAGACCGGCACCGGCAAGACGGCGGC
>JBGSNB010000153.1:0-4180 GCA_041739835.1 Parvularculaceae bacterium
CGGCGGCGATTTCGTCCAGCGCCTCGCGCCACCATTGGAGACGCATCTCGCCAAGCGGCGGCTCGCTCACCAGCGCGGGAATGCGGCGAAGCTCAACCTGGAACGCGAACAGCGCCGCAAGCCGAGGTCGATCCGCCGGGAGCGCGTAGCGGAGCGAGAGAAAGAGATCCTCGTCCGCGCGCGCAATCAGATCGACACAATGGTCAACGGCATTCGGCATTTGCGATGGGTCGTCCTTGCTGGGCGCCGCCTTTTAGCAATGCCCGGCTGCGGACAGAACATGACGCCCAAAGAAAAAGGGCCGGAGCAAAGCTCCGGCCCAAAGGGTCTTCTTGTCGCAGCGCCTAGAAGCGGCGCTGGAGCGACATCTGGAAAGTACGGCCAAAGAGGTCGTAGCCGACGCCGAGCGGGATATTGCCGGCGCTCGAAACCGTAACGACAGCCGAGTCCGCTTGCGGCGGCTTTTTGTCGAGGACGTTGTTGATGCCCGCGGTGATGGACCATAGGTCATTGCGCCAGGTCAGCGACGCATCATGGACGACATAATCCGACGCGAAGTCGATATTGGCGCACTGCTCGTCTGTCAGGTCACGACCAGCCGGCGCGAGGCCGAGGAACGGACGGCAGGTATCGCCATTAATGAAGCCGGTGCCGGCATCAAGATCAACGCCGCCATCTTCATCCTGCTTGCCGATATAGCGGGCGCGCCACAGACCGCGCCAGTTCGACCAGTCGGCGAAGAACGTCGCCTGGCCGCGCCATTTCGGCGTTCCAAATTCACCGCGATTGTCATCGAAGTCAGTGATGATCGTTTGCGTCTGCTCAAGCAACATGGTCGCTTTCGCGTCGAGCGAAAGCTCAAGCGTCTCGCCGCCGATACTCAGCCCGTCATATTCGAAGAGCGCGTTGAAGTCGAAACCGCGCGAGGTGATGACGCCGATATTGATAAAGCCGGCGTCAACCAAATCGACAAAGCCAGTACCGGGGTCGCGCGTGATGCGATTGCAGAACGCGCTCGACGGGAAAGGCTTACCCGGATCATTATAGCAGTCGTCAAACAAGAAGGCGACTGACGGCTCTTCGACAGTGTCGCGAACGAGAATGTCGAAGTGCGTGACTGACAATTGCGTCCGGAACGAGTCTCCCATTCCCATGTCGGCGAAGGGAATGTCGAGAACGCCGCCGACGGTGAATGTCCGAGACGTTTCCGCTTCAAGCAGGGTGGTGCCACCCGTCAAGACTTCAATGCTTGATGAACCCGCCAAGCCGAGCGAAGTCGGATCAACGCCGGCCGCGACGCAATTCGCGAGCGTTGTCGCCGTACGCGTATCGTTTGCAGCCACATACATGCCGGCCATGTTGGCCGCCAAAGGGACGATGCAAGGATCGTTGAAGCCGCTGACGAACCCTGTTGCGCCTTTAAAGAACTGCTCGCGTAGGTTCGGAGCCCGGAAGGAGGTGCCGCGCGAGCCGCGGATGGTCAGGAAGTCGAACGGCTTCCACAGGCCTTTGACCGCATAGGTCCAATTCGTGCCGTAGAAGCTCTCATTGGTGACGCGACCAGAACCTTCGACCCAGAGTTCCCGCGCGAAGGGCTGGTCCTTGAAGATCGGCACGCGCATTTCGGCGAAACCTTCCTTCAGCTCGCGCCGGCCTGTTGCGCCGCGATCCGAGAAGAAGCCAATGAAATTGCCGTCCTCGGCATTGTCATCGGGCCTCGAGTCGATCTCGTCCTGGCGATATTCAAAGCCCAAGACTATGCCAACTTCGCCCGCGGGCAAATTGGCGATGTTGCCGCCGAAGTAGCCCTGAATGATCGATTGCTGGATCTCTGTTGAGAAAGTCCGGACGCCAAACAGATATTCCTGCTCTTGCGGCGTCAGGGCGTTCAAGCCCTGGACGCCCGCCGAAAGGAGATCAACGGGAACGCAGTCGAGGCCGTCGAGGAACCCGAAAAAGTCGAAATCGCCGATATTATTCGGAATGCCGTCGCCGTCGGGGTCGATGCCGCAGGCAAGGCTATTGTCGGCGAGTCGCGTCGTGGTCAGCAGCGACAAGGCGAGGCGATCCTCAATGATGCCGCGACGAACGGAAGTGCCGAAGGACCGCTGGTAGCTGCCCGACAGTTCATAGTTCCAGCCGCTAAATCCGAAAAGGCCTTCGCCAGCTTCGCCATTCCAGAACGGAAGGTCGCCGCGAATACCGCCAACGAGGCGGATCTGCTGCTGTTCGACTTTGGTCGTGTTGCGGTCTCCGTCAACGAGGACGATCGCCACGACCGGGGACGGGAACCCTCCACAGATCGCAGGATTAGCTGTGACCGCCTCAATGCCGCAAGGATTGAGGGGGTTGGTTTCGGGAATTGTCGGGAAAATCTGGGCGCCGTCGCCGGTAACAGATGAATCGCGCTGAGAATACATTAATTCGAAGAACGTCTCCATATTGCTGAGTTCTTCGATCTTGTAATTGCCGAACGCCATGAACGAAATCCGCTCAAGCGGCGAGACGAGATCCTGATTCTGAACGATCGACCGGCTGCCATCGGCGCCGTTGTAAAGCGGGTTTTTCTGGTCGACATCGAGCAGGCCGTCGAGATTTGAATCGATCGCGGTCGAATAGTTGGGGATTCCCGTATTAGAAAAGCCAGGCGTATAAAAATGGTCGCCGCCGAAAGCCAGATTACGGAAACGACCGATGACCTGGGTCTTGCAGGTGTTGAGCGTGGTGCCCGGACGCACGTCGACTTCGACATTGCGGACATCGCCGCTTTCGTCGATTTCGAAATGCTCGTCGCAAAGATAGCCTGCGTCGGCGATTGAATATTGGTCGCGGCGGAAAAACTCCGCGCCGACGCCGATAAAGCCGTTATCGCCCGTCACGCCCCAGGTCGCGGAAACCTGCGAGACTTTGCCGCCGCCCGATTCAGGAACATTGAATGCAGTCTCAATCTCAAGGCCGTCAAAGTCGTTCCGAAGAATGAGGTTGGCGACGCCGGCGACCGCATCCGACCCATAGACGGGCGATGCGCCGTCGAGAAGGACGTCAATGCGGCCGATCAGCGAAGAAGGAATAAGGTTGAGGTCAGGCGAGGTCGGCGCGCCTTCCGTGCCGCCGGAGCCGAGTCGACGGCCATTAATCAAGACCAACGTCCGTTCCGGATCGATGCCTCGCAAAGCGACAGTTGACGCGCCAGGGCCGTTGTCGAGAACAAATCCGGTGAAGGTGTTGTCAATTTGGACGCCCGTCGCGACAGCCGATTCCTGAAGCAGGCGCGCTGTGTCGAATACGCCAAGCTCCCGGCTGACTTGGCCGTCAATGACTTGAAGTGGCGACGCAGACGAGAATTCGTTTCGGCGGATACGCGAACCGGTGACGACAATCGTATCGTCTTCAGCTGCCTCCTCGATTCTAGGTTCGCGGCCGCTATCGACCGTCTCGACCGCATCTTCGTCTTCGGCCGTCGTGTCCTGCGCGTTCGCCGCGCCGCAGAACATCAGCGTCAGCGCGGAAGCGCTGATGGCAAGCAATGACTTGGCCTTGCAAGTGCGCAGGCGCATTTCTTCCTTGGTGATAATTGACATTCGTGAGCCCCTTGACCTTACAGCGCCAGCTTGCCGGCGTCATTTCTGTCCAATTGTGCCAACGCTGATTTCGAGCCAACGGGACGATGTTTGCGTTTCGCCCTTCGCCGGTCAGAACCAGCGCCCGCCCTGACCTTATTGACATGATATTGACATGATCTGAATTGTGTCAAATCCATGAGCCCAGATTGCAACCCTTTGATTTGAGGTGTTGCTTTCAAACATCAGACTGGATGGGTCGGAATGTGATTATGCTCAGAATCGCAACGAAATTGGTCAAAATCGACTACAGGGCCGCTGACCCGACGGGGCCAGCTATCCAAATAGGGAGTATCCAGTGCGCAGATTTCGTTTATTGCGGGCGCTAACCGTTGCGGCCTTGCTGTTGGCGGGCGCGGCTGCGCCGGCGGGGGCTTACTCACAGGCGCCTCAGTACGAGAATCTGACGGTTGAGCAGGCGCTGCGGGTCTGCGCCGCCTTTGAAGACAAGGATGATCGGCTCGCCTGTTTTGAGGCGCTGGCGAGTTCGGCCGGGGAACCGGCCCCGACCGCTGCAGCCCCCTCGCCTCCGAGCGCCGAGACCGCGCCGTACGTCGAGA
>JBGSNB010000155.1:0-2967 GCA_041739835.1 Parvularculaceae bacterium
GCTCGACGGTTTCACGCAAGCGATGCTCGAAGGACGGCTGACCGGCCCTGCGCAAATCATCGCCGCCGCTTTCCTTTTCCTCGCGGCCGGTCGCTGCACGGCGCGTCTTGTCGGCGTCTTCGCCGGTTTGGCGCTGGTCTATCTTTACCTGCAGGGCGCGACGCTGTCGGAGGCCCTGCAATTGGCGGGCGATCTTGGCGACCGGATCGCCGCGGCGGCGGAGGCGTTTCGCGGCGCCGGCGACGCGGCCGGATGAGACGGTCCTTGTTGCTTGCACCTCGAAGGGGCGCCTTCTTCAAGGTCCGTCTCTTCCGGATTTTTGACGATCCGCGCGGCGTCCAGCCGCAAAAGGCGCCCTTTCTTCGTCGTGAAAGGGCATGCCTTTTTCACGCGCGGAGCGGCGCCCCGGGCCTTCCTTCAGCGCAGGCGGCCAGTTCGAAGGAACCGGATCGCTGCAAAAGATTTACAATGTCAAAGAGCCGGCGCGCGCCGAAGAGATGACGCGCGCCCTGCCGCTAAGACGAAGCAGGGCCCCTCAGTGTGACAGGATTTCGAAAATAAATTTTCGCGGGTGAGGCGAAGCAGAAGTGAGTGAGCGCTCACTCACTCACTGACTCGGCGCCTCAGCTCTTCGGCCGGACAAACAGCAGCCAGATCCAGCCGATCATCGAAATCGCCCCGCCGATCGGGACCAGCACCATGATCGCAGGCTGCGTTCCCGTGAAAATGAGGAAATAAAGCATTGCCGCACTGATCGCGACGCCGCCGGCGATCAGCATCGCCGGAATGCGGGCGGCGGTCGAAGCGGCGAGGATCATCAGCGCGAGACCGTTCATCGCCTGCCAGCCGCTGCCGACCTTCATGAGGTCCAGCGCATGCGCGTCCAGCGCGTCGCGCAAGGGGTGGAGCGTCAGGAAAAACAAAGCCGTCCCGACAAAGGCGTGCAGGACGCCGGCAATCCAGGCGAAGCGCATCGTTCCCCTCCTTTTGGCCAGGGGAGGATACTATTCGCCCGCGGCCCGGCGCAATCCGCTGCACGCCGCGATTGAACTGGAGGGAGCCGGCGCCCGATACTCCGCCCGATCAGGGAGGGACTTATGAAACGCGCGATGGTCGTCATGGGTCTTGCAGGCGCGGCGCTGCTGGCAGGGGGCGTCATCCTGACGCGGCTTCCGGCCGTGCAGGACAGCCTGTTCGACCGGGCGCTTCAAAAAAACTTCGCCCCCGCGTCAGCGGCGCTTTTCGCCAATGACGGGCTGTCGGTGTTCTTTTGCGGCACCGGATCGCCGCTGCCGTCCGTCAAGCGCGCGCAGACCTGCACGGCGATCGTCGCCGGCGACAAGTTTTTCATTGTCGATGCCGGCACCGGCAGTTGGGAGACGGTGCAGCGCGCCGGGCTTCCCGGCGACCGGCTGGCGGGAGTTTTCCTGACGCATTTCCACTCGGACCATATCGGCGATCTCAGCGAAGCCAATCTCGGCTCGTGGGTCACCGCGCGTCCGGTCCCGCTCGCAATCTACGGTCCGGATGGCGTCGATCGTGTTGTCGCCGGAGAAAATGAAGCGCTGGGGCTCGACGCGGAATACCGGATCGCGCATCACGGAAAGGGCGTCGCTCCGCTCCGCAGCAAAGGCATGACCGCGATCCCCTTCGACGGCGAAAAGTCGAACATTGTTTACGACCAGGACGGACTGAAGGTGACGGCGTTCCCGGTCGTCCATGATCCGGTCGACGCCGCCGTCGGCTACCGCTTCGATTATGCCGGGCGCAGCGTCGTCGTTTCCGGCGACACCGCTTATTCCGACGATCTCGTCGCCGCCGCGAAGGGCGCCGACATCTTGATCCACGAAGCGCAGGCGCACCACATGGTCGCGAAGATGCAGGCGGCGGCGCGCGCCGGGAATGCGACGCTGGCGAAAATTCTCGGCGATATTCCAACCTATCACACGAGCCCCGAAGAAGCGGCGCGCGCCGCCAATGAAGCCGGCGCGAAATTGCTGGTGCTGACGCATCTGACGCCGGCGCCGGACAATGCGATTGCGGAGCGGATTTTCCTGCGCGGCGTTTCGAAAGTGCGTCCGCGGGATGTGAAGCTGGCGCAGGACGGCATGGCGATCCTGCTGCCGAAAGATGGCGGCGTCAGCTTCGCGAAATTCTAGGAGACGAAATTGTACAAGTCGGTTCTGGTGACCGGCGCATCGAGCGGTATTGGCGAAGCGACGGCGCTCGCGCTGGCGCATCGAGGGTTCAAGGTCTTCGCCGGCGCGCGCCGCATTGAAAAGCTGAAGGCGCTGGAAGGCCTCGGCCACGGCCGCATCACCGCGCTGGCGCTTGATGTCACGGATGCGATGTCTATCAGCGCCGCCGTGGCGGCGATCGGCGATGCGCCGCTTTACGGGCTGGTCAATAACGCCGGCGTCTCGGTGACGGGACCGCTTGAAGAAATGCCGATCGACGACTGGCGGCGGCAATTCGAGACCAATGTCTTTGGCGTCGTCGCGGTGACAAAGGCGATGCTGCCGCAGATGCGGGCGGCGGGCGCCGGGCGGATCGTCACCATCGGTTCGGTCGCCGGGCGCATCGCGTCGCCCTTTATGTCCGCCTATGCGGCGTCCAAACACGCCGTCGAGGGCCTGTCGGATTCGTTGCGGCGAGAACTGCGTCCCTTCGGCATCTCAGTCAGCGTCATCCGGCCAGGCTTCATCAACACGCCTTTCGGCGAGCCCGAGCAGGAGGGCTTTGCGCGCTATGCCGGCGACGGGCGGCCTTACGCGGCGGCGCTCCGAACGTTCAAGGCGTGGCATGCGCAGGGGCACCCGAATGGCGCGCCCGCGTCGCCGACGAGGCGGAGTGCGAAGTGGTCGAAATTGAAAGCGATGTCGTTGTTCCGGTCGAAACCGCCTCCGATCACGCCGAATACATGGCCCGTACCATTCGTCCGAAACTCTTGAAACGCATCGACGAATT
>JBGSNB010000162.1:0-2226 GCA_041739835.1 Parvularculaceae bacterium
TCAATCCGGTGAAGACCGAGGCGCGCGATCTCTTCGAGCGGCCGCTGACGGCGAAGGAGCTGAAGGGCTTCGACGCGATCGTCTTTGATCCGCCGCGCGCCGGAGCGGCGGCGCAGGCCGCCGAGATCGCCGCGAGCGGCGTTTCGACCGTCATCGGCGTTTCCTGCAATCCGGCGACCTTCGCGCGCGATGCGCGGATGATCGTCGCCGGCGGCTACACGCTGTCGCAGGCGACGCCGGTTGACCAGTTCATCTATTCGCCGCACGTTGAGCTGGTCGGCGTCTTTCGAAAGGCTGGATGATGCCAAACCCGGTGAGCGCGACCTTAGGCGCAAAGCGCGCGCTCTACGGTGCGTCGCAGCTTGCGCGCATCGCCTGGTATACCGGGCATTACCTCGCCGGCCGCCGCAAGATGGGGCCGATCGCGCGCCCGGGCGACGCGCCCCATGCGGAGGAATTCGCGGCGCTCGACCGCGCGCGCCTGAAGATCGCGTTCCGCGACCTTTTTCGTGCGGACTGGAAGAACATCGAATCGGGCGCCTACAGAATGCCGCTGGAGCTTCGCCGCCCGCCGTCGCTGTCAAATCTTGCGCGGCGCTCGCGCGATTATCTGCGCGACACCGAAATGGTCGCGCGGCGCAAATACGCCAATGGCCATTCGGAAGTGATGCGCGAGGATCTCGCCGGGAAATATCCGCGGTATTATCTGCAGAATTTTCATTTCCAGAGCGACGGCTGGCTCTCGGCCGCGTCGGCGGACCGCTATGACATGCAGGTTGAGACGCTGTTCACGGGCGCCGGCGCGGCGATGCGCCGTCAGGCGCTGCCGTTCCTTCGCCGCGCAATCGACGCCTGTGCGCCGGACCCAGCGCAGGTGCTTGATCTTGCCTGCGGCGGCGGCGGGTTTCTCGAGACCGTCCTCGACAATTGGCCGCGCATCGAAGCGACAGCGCTCGATCTTTCGCCCGCCTATCTCGGCAAGGCGCGAACGGCGCTTGCAAGGTTTCGCGATGTGCGCTTCGTCGAAGCGAAAGCGGAGGCGACCGGACTTGGCGATGCAAGTTTCGACATTGTCGCCGCCGTCTATCTCTTCCATGAATTGCCGCCGAAAATCCGCGTCGAGGTCGCGTCGGAAATCGCGCGGCTGTTGAAGCCGGGCGGCGTCTTCGTCCTTGTCGATACGATTCAGTATGGCGACGAGCCGGGCTTCGACACGCTGCTCGAGAATTTTCCGCGCGGCTTTCACGAGCCCTATTACGACAGCTATTGCCGGCTTGATCTTGCCGCGCATTTTGCGGCGGCGGGCCTTCGCCGGCGCGAGGAAACTCTGGCGTTTCTCAGCAAGATCACGGTGTTCGAAAAATCCTGACGCCTATTGCGGCTGTTCCAGGCGCAAGGTGTCGACCGCTTCGGGCTGCTGCGCCTCCAGGAAGCGGCGGATGGCGTTCGCGGTCTGGTCGGGCGCTTCCTCCATCGGGAGGTGGCCGACGCCGTCGAGGATGACGATCTCCGCATTGGGCAGCCGTTCATCAAAGGTCGCCGCCGCCGACGCGCGGATCAGCTGGTCCTCCGCGCCCCAGATAATGAGCGCAGGATCGGCGATCTCATCGAGCCGGTCGGCGAACGCGGCGTCTTGCTCCGTCGTCACGCGGAGCGCGGTGGCGCGGCGATTGCCGGGAAAGCGCAGCAGCTCCCAATAGCGATCGATCATTGCGTCGTCGACGATCGAGTCGACCGCCGTCGTGTCGAGCAGGGATTTCTCGATGATGCTGCGCGGCGTGATCTGCTCGAGCAGCGGGCGCAGCAGGGGGGTGCGCGCCAGCCGAAAGCCTAGATTGAGCGGCGGCGGCGATTCGCCTGCGCGCATCGGCGCGCCGGCGGCGTCGATGAGAATGAGCCCGTCGACGCGTTCGGGATAGGCGAGCGCATAACGCCACGCGACAAGGCCGCCCATGGAATTACCGCCGAGATAAAAATGATCAAGCTCGGCCGCGTTGGCGACCGCGTTCAGCGCCTCGAACATGCCTGTCGCCGTATAATCGTCGCGCGGATGCGGGCCGGTCAGCCCATGCCCGGGCTGATCAAAGGTGATGATCCGGTATTCGCCGCCGAGCCGCGCGACAATCGGCGCCCATGTGTGAAGGCTCGCATTGGAGCCGTGCAGCAGGATGATCGCCGGACAGTCGCGGCACCCCTCGTCGCGCCAGTGAACGCGGAGGCCGCCGG
>JBGSNB010000169.1:0-2123 GCA_041739835.1 Parvularculaceae bacterium
CGGGCCGGCATCGGCCATACGCGTTGGGCGACGCATGGCGCGGCGACCGACGAGAACGCGCACCCACACGCCACCGAGCGCCTCGCCCTCGTCCATAACGGCATTATCGAGAATTTTGCGGAATTGCGCGAGGAACTGAAAGCCAAGGGATTCAAATTCGCCTCGCAGACAGATTCGGAAGTTTGCGCGCAACTGATTACCTATTATCTGCAGAACGAAAACCTGCCGCCGAAGGACGCCGTGAAGAAGGCGCTCGACCGCATGCGCGGCGCCTTCGCCTTCGCGATCGTCTTCACCGGCGAGGATGATCTCCTGATCGCGGCGCGGCGCGGCTCGCCCCTGGCGATCGGGCGCGGCGACGGCGAGATGTACGTCGGCAGCGACGCCTATGCGCTGGCGCCGTTCACCAACCGCGTCACTTACCTTGAGGAGGGCGATTTCGCCGTCATCAGCCGCAAGAGCTTTGACGTGTATTCCGAAAATGGCGCGAGGGTCGCGCGGCCGGAAACGATTTCGTCGGCGTCCGACGCCATCGTCGACAAGGACAATTATCGCCACTTCATGGCGAAGGAAATTCACGAACAGCCGGAAGTCATCGCTCACACGCTGTCGCGCTATATCGATGCGGCGACCGGAACGATCCGCCTCGATACGGGCGGCTTCGACTTTTCAGCGCTCGACCGACTGACAATCTCCGCCTGCGGCACCGCCTATTACGCCGGCCTCATTTCAAAATACTGGTTCGAAGCCTGGGCGAAATTGCCGATCGAGATCGATGTCGCTTCGGAACTGCGCTATCGCGACGTTCCTTACGCGAAGGGCGGCGGCGCGCTTTTTGTGTCGCAGTCCGGCGAAACCGCCGACACGCTGGCGGCGCTTCGCAACGCGCGGGCGCATGGGCAGAAAATCGCCGCTGTCGTCAATGTGCCTGAATCGTCGATTGCGCGCGAGGCCGACATCATTTTCCCGATGGCGGCCGGACCGGAGATCGGCGTCGCCTCGACCAAGGCCTTCACTTGCCAGCTGGCTTCACTCGCCGCGATCGCGCTTGCCGCCGGCCGTCAGCGCGGCATCCTTTCGCCCGCCGAAGAGAGGGACATCGTCACATCGCTCCTGCAGATACCGCGGCTCGTCGGCGAAGCGCTGCAACGCACGGCAATGATCGAGAATATCGCGCGCGATCTCGCGCGGGCGACGGATACGCTCTATGTCGGCCGCGGCGTCTCCTACCCGCTGGCGATGGAGGGCGCGCTGAAGCTGAAGGAAATTTCCTATATCCACGCGGAAGGCTATGCCGCCGGCGAGCTGAAGCATGGCCCGATCGCCCTCATCGACGAAAACATGCCGGTCATCGTCATCGCGCCGCCGGACCGGCATTTCGAAAAGACCGTCTCAAACATGCATGAGATCATGGCGCGCGAGGGCAAGGCGATTCTCCTGTCGACCGCGAAGGGGATCAAGGCCGCCGGTCCGGGCCTCTTCGCCGCCATCGATCTTCCCGAAACGCACCCACTGCTTTCACCAATCGTTTACGCAGCGCCCATTCAATTGATCGCCTACTACACGGCGACAACGAAGGGCACGGATGTTGACCAGCCGCGCAATCTTGCAAAGTCGGTCACCGTTGAGTGACGGTCTTCGCTGCCGCGGCGGGCCGCCGCTCGCGGCCGCCCGCCGCGGACAAAGCGCCCATAGATGTCGTCGCGGGAGGGTCTCGCCGGATCGACCGGCCTCGCGGACCGACCTGTCATTCTCACGAAACGGTTTGCCGCGCCGTCAAATGCGTTCATAGTTTCGCCAGATGAAGTCGACCCCGCAAATCCAGCCGGTCATCATGTCAGGCGGCGCCGGCACCCGCCTGTGGCCGATGTCGCGCAGCGCGCGTCCCAAGCAATTCCTGCCGCTTGTCGGCGCCAGGTCGCTGTTTCAGGAGACCGTCGAACGATTTTCCGGCAACGGGGAAATCGACTTTCTGCCGCCCGTCATCATTGCCGGCACCGCGCATGTCGAACTCATCATCGCGCAGCTTGCGGAAATCGCCATTACGCCGGCTGCAATCATCATCGAGCCGGAGGCGCGCAATACCGCCGCGGTTGCGGCCGTCGCCGGCGCATGGACCAAGG
>JBGSNB010000181.1:0-4157 GCA_041739835.1 Parvularculaceae bacterium
GCTCGACGGCTGCGACACCGGCGACAGCCTGATCGACGGCGCGATCCGCAAACCGCGCCGCCGCGCCGCGCCGCCGCCGCTTTTTGCGCTGGCGATCCGCGCCCGGAACGACAAGGACGACGTCAAGCTCTCAACCGCGATCGCCAAGCTTATCGAGGAGGACCTCTCGCTGTCGACCGAGCGCCGGCCGGACACCGGCGAGGTGATTCTCAGCGGGCAGGGCGATGTGCATCTGCGCCACGCCGCCGCGAAGTTGAAACATCGCTACAATGTGGAAATTGCGACAGCGCCGCCGCGAGCTGCCTATCGCGAAACCATCAAGGGCGCCGCCGATCATCACGCGCGGCACAAGAAGCAAAGCGGCGGGCACGGGCAATTCGCCGACATCAAGGTGAAGATCGCGCCGCTGTCGCGCGGCGAGGGCTTCAAATTCGACGAGATCATTCACGGCGGATCGGTGCCGCGCCAGTTCATTCCCGCTGTCGAAGCCGGCGTCGCCGAGGGGCTCGAAGCCGGGCCGCTCGGCTTTCCGGTCGTCGATCTCGCGGTGACGCTTTATGACGGGCAATATCACGCTGTCGACAGCAACGAGATGTCGTTCAAGATGGCGGGCCGCCAGGCGATCCGCGAAGCGTTGCCGGACTGCCAGCCGGTGCTGCTCGAACCAATCTGCAAGGTCGCCATCCACACGCCGACCGCGCATACAAGCAAGGCGCATGGGCTGATCTCGTCGCGGCGCGGCCAGATTCTCGGCTTCGACGCCCGACATGGCTGGCCCGGCTGGGACAGCGTGACCGCGCTGATGCCCGAGCCGAGCGTGCACGACCTCATCATTGAACTGAGATCCGTGACGCAAGGGTCAGCGACCTTCGAAGCGGCCTTCGACCATTATCAGGAGGTGCACGGCAAGGACGCGGAGAAAATCGTCAGCGAGCGAAAACGCGAACTCGGCCACTGACGCGCGTCAGGCGAGCTTCCACGACGGCCGGATAAAATGGCAGGTGTAGCCTTCGGGATATTTGTCGAGATAATCCTGATGGTAGTCTTCCGCGTCCCACCACTCGCCGGCGGGAACGATTTCGGTCACCACCTTGCCGGGCCAGACGCGAGAGGCGTCGATTTCGGCGATGATTTTTTCCGCCTCGGCTTTCTGCGCCTCGTTCAGATAGAAGATCGCCGAGCGATATTGCGTGCCGATGTCATTGCCTTGACGGTCCTTGGTCGTCGGGTCGTGAATCTGGAAAAAGAATTCGAGCAGCGCGCGATAGGACGTCTTCGCCGGATCATAGGCGATGCGGATCGCTTCGGCGTGACCGGTGCGGCCGGTTTTCACTTGCTTGTAGTCGGGCTTTGAAAGCGCGCCGCCGGTGTAGCCGACCTCGGTTTCAACGACGCCCGGCAGCTTGCGGATGAGGTCTTCCATGCCCCAGAAGCAGCCGCCGGCGAGAATCGCGGTTTCATTCGTCATTTTCGCCTCCTAATGACCCGCGCCGAATTCACGGCCGGCGAGAAACTTCTCGGCTTCGAGCGCCGCCATGCAGCCCATGCCGGCGGCGGTCACCGCCTGGCGGTAGATATCGTCGGTGACGTCGCCGGCGGCGTAAACGCCCGAAATGTCGGTCGCGACGGTTCCCGGCTTCACGATCAGATAGCCATTGTCCTTCATCGGCAATTTGCCGGCGAACAGCTCCGTCGCCGGCTTGTGGCCGATGGCGATGAAAACGCCGTCAGTTTTCAACTCCTTCGTCGCGCCGGTCTTGGCGTTTTTCAAGCGAATGCCGGTGACGCCCGGCGGGTCGTCCGTCCCCAGAATTTCATCGACCTGATGGTCCCAGACGATCTCAACATTTTTCTTCGCGAAAAGTCGGTCCTGCAGGATTTTCTCGGCGCGGAAATGGTCGCGGCGGTGAACGATCGTCACCGATTTCGCAAGGCCCGAGAGATAGAGCGCTTCCTCGACCGCGGTGTTGCCGCCGCCGACGACGACGACATCCTTGCCGCGATAGAAGAACCCGTCGCAGGTCGCGCAGGCGGAAACGCCGAAGCCCTGAAATTTCTTTTCTGACGGCAGGCCGAGCCATTTCGCCTGCGCGCCGGTCGAGATGACGAGCGCATCGGTTTCGTAGATCTCGCCGCTGTCGCCTTTGAGCGTGATCGGTTTTTTCGTCAGATCGACCTCGATGATGAGGTCCGCAATGAATTCGGCGCCGACATGCTCCGCCTGTTTTTGCATCTGCTCCATCAGCCAGGGGCCCTGAATGACGTCGGCGAAGCCCGGATAATTCTCGACATCGGTGGTGATTGTCATCTGGCCGCCCGGCTGCAAACCGTGCACGACGACGGGCTTTAGACCCGCGCGGGCGGCGTAAATGGCGGCGGTCAACCCGGCAGGGCCGGAACCGAGAATGAGCAATTTTGTGCGCATGACTTCCTCAAGGGGTCGCCGCGATATGGCTGCTTCACGAAAGGAGGGCAAGGACGGCTCGCGAACGATTGATTGCCGTCCGCCAAAATGGTAACAGATGTTACTAATTTACAGGAGAGCGCCATGCGCAAATGGATCACCGCCTCTCGGGTAGAGGGAGAAGCCTCGCGGCAGGCGCATGCCGACATGCCGGCGGGCACCTATGAGCGCGAGATTTCGAAGGAGGGATTTTTCGGGCCCGCCGCCTTCATGCATCACCGGCGGCCGCCGACCGGTTGGTCGAATTTCGAAGGGCCGCTGCGTCCGCGCGCGTTCAATCTCGCGGCGCTGAACGCGGCGCCGGCGAGTCCCTGGGCGGCGCCGGTCATCCTTCGCAACCACGCGACCGAAGTGCGCTTCTGGAAACTGGACCGCGCGATGCCGGCGCTGGCGCGAAACGGCGATGGCGACCAGATGCTGTTCGTCCATGCCGGCGAGGGCGATCTTTTTTGCGATTACGGACACCTCGATTTCGCGGCGGGCGATTACATCATGCTGCCGCGCGGCACGATGTGGCGACTTGCGCCGAAATCGTCCGCGTCGATCCTGATGATCGAGGCGACGAATTCGCATTACACGCTGCCGGACAAGGGGCTCGTCGGGCCGCATGCGATCTTCGATCCCGCTTTGTTCGACGCGCCGAAAATCGATGCGGCCTTCAAGGCGCATCAGGCGGACGATCGCGAGACGCGCGTCGAGATCAAGAAGCGAGGGCAGGTCTCGGTCGCGACCTATCCCTATAATCCGCTCGATGTCGTCGGCTGGCACGGCGAATTGTCGCCGGTCCGGATCAATGTGAGACACATCCGCCCGCTGATGAGTCACCGCTATCATGTGCCGCCCTCGGCGCACACGACTTTCCTCGCCGACCGCTTCGTCATCTGCACCTTCGCGCCGCGGCCGTTCGAAACCGATCCCGGCGCGCTGAAAGTGCCGTTCTTCCACAATAATGACGATTATGACGAAGTCCTCTTCTATCACGCCGGCGATTTCTTCAGCCGCGACAATATCGACGCCGGCATGATGACGTTTCATCCCTCCGGCTTCACGCACGGGCCGCACCCGAAGGCGCTGAAGAATATGCTGGCGCAGAAAAAGCCCGCGACGGACGAATATGCGGTGATGATCGACACCCGCGATCCGCTGGAGATCGGCGCGGGCGCTGCTTCGGTCGAATTCGCGGGCTATGTCGACAGCTGGAAGCCGAAAGACGCGGCGGAGTGAGCGTCAGGACGCAGCACCCGAACCCGTCATCCCTCTGTTGCCCGTCGATGCAGGCGGCGTTGCAGCTCGACTGCGAAAGCCATGACGACCCGTTCGACTGCCCCGACAGCCTTATCGCCTATCACGAGGGATTGGACCAGTTTGCGCTCATTGTTCACGATGGCGAACGCAATGTCGTCCTGATACGCTATTGCCCGTGGTGCGGCGCATCGTTGACCAAAGGAACGCCTGAATGAAACTCGCCTCGCTGAAACATGGTCGCGACGGCCGCCTTGTCATCGTCTCGGAAGACCTGACGCGCTGCACCGAGGCGTCGCGGATCGCACCGACCCTGCAGGCGGCGCTCGACGACTGGACGCATGCCGAGCCGCATCTGCGCGAGCTTGCGCAGAGCCTTGAGGTCGGCGCGGCAAGTCGTGTGCGCCGAGGGCGGCACATGATAGCGGTGACTCATCAGCGGGCGGATGTG
>JBGSNB010000239.1:0-1746 GCA_041739835.1 Parvularculaceae bacterium
CTCGGGCATCATGCCCGCCACGGCGGCGGCAACGAGATGCTTGATCGACTTTGCCTGTGCGGCGCCAATGCCGCCCGAAACGGTCGTCACCGTGACCGATGCGGTGGGGCGGTCACCTTTGCGGAACGGCTGCGCGTCTTCGCGCGCAATATGGACACGGGCGGCGCGAATCTGCGGCATCGACAAGAGCGTGCGGGCCAGTTCACCCTCCTTGGCGCGCCAATAGGCGGCGTCGAACATGTCGGAGGTGGTGGTGAACCCGTTCATCGCATCAAGAAGTTCAAAGCCTGCCTGGCCCTGTCGCGGCAATCCGTCCTGCGCGAGCGCCATGCGCACGCTGTCGCGGCGGTTTTCGGCGACATAGATCGCATCGCCGCGGACATCGAAGGCGACATCCATCGATTCCAGCGCCTCGAGGATTTCGCCGGAAGCCGACGCGTCGAGCCCGGCGTAAAGCAAGGTCAATCGCGGCGTGTGCGCCGACTGGATCAGAAACGCAAAAGCGATGACGACGCCGGCGACCGCCGCGATCGCCATCAATTGCTTTTGCGCCGACAGCCGTCGCCAGTCTTCGATGAACTTCACCACGCACCCCGATTTTCACGCTGGCGCGACAGCGTCGGCGCCGTCGCGGGTCCCGAATGCCGGCGTTCGTCCGGACCGGACCAACGCTTGCGAGACGTCACGAGAATTAGGGTCGGATGCTTAATTTTTCGTTTACTTAAAGTTGCCATACATGAGGACAACAACCGGAGATTGCAGTCGTGTCGGAAGCCGCAAAGCCGCTGGAAGAGGAAAGCGCGCCTAAAAAGGCAAAGCCGCCGATCCTGATGATCGCGATTGCGGCGATGCTGTCCGCCGCCAGCGGCGCCGGCGTTTATTTCCTTGCGCCGGCCGCTGCATTTTCACCAAAAGCGGACGCGCACGCAAGCGCCGTGTCGAGCGATGAGAGCAAGCACAGCGTTTCCGCAAAGAAGGACTCGCACGGCGCCGAGGCGGAGGCTGGCGACAGCCCCGCTTCGTCGCGTTTCGCGATTGTCGGCGCGCGCGGCGTCTACACTCCGGATGAAATTGTCGTGTCGATCCGACCGAGCGGGCGGATTCGCTATCTGAAACTGTCGATCGCGGTCGAGACCAGCGTCGACAGCCAAGCGGCCTTTGTCGAAAACGAAATGCGCATTCGCGATGCGCTCAACACCTATCTGCGCGCCGTCGAAGTCGCAGCGCTGGAGGACCCGGCCTCGCTCGGCCGCATCCGCGCGCAGCTCGCGCGGCGCATCGAATTCGTCGTGGCGCCGGCGCCAGTCGACGCCGTTCTCATTACCGATTTCATCCTCAGCTAGGGCGGCTCCTCATGGAAATGATCGTCGATTTCATATTGCTCGCGGCGTCGGGCGTCGCGACCGTCTATTGCTTCGTGCTGAGCCGCCGGCTTGGCCGGCTGAACGACATGAAAAACGGCATCGGCGCCAGCATCGCGACGATGTCGGGCGCGCTCGACCAGACGCAGCAGGTGCTGGCGCTCGCCAAGAGCAGCAGCCTTGAGGGCGTGCAGCGCCTCACCGCGGTGCTCGAAGAGGCCGAACGCATCAAACCGGAAATCGCCGAGCTTCTGGAGGCTCTGGGCGAACTGGCGTCGGCGTCGGTCGAGGAAGTCGAGGCGGTGCGCGACGATGCCCTCGTGCGCATCGAGCGGCTGTCGGAAACGTTCCGCGACGATGACCGCGAGGTCGTCTTTGCGCCAGC
>JBGSNB010000255.1:0-5152 GCA_041739835.1 Parvularculaceae bacterium
GCCAGATGGCGTCGGCGCCGGCTTGCGCCAGCACCTCAACGCCCGCCGCCGCGGCGTGCAGGCCGCAAACATTCGGCGTGCCGCTTTCAAACCGCCGCGCCGTCCGCGACGGGCGATGCTCGTATATGTCCATCGCGCCGATATCGTCCTGCGCAAACCACCCCGTGAAGACCGGCGACAGCGACGAATGCTCGGCGTCGCGCACATACATATAACCGACCCCCGCCGTGCCGATCAGGTATTTGAGGCATCCCCCGACAAGGAAATCAGCGCCGAGCGACCGAACATCAAGCGGAACCGCGCCGACGCCCTGATATCCGTCGACCATCACGAGCGCTCCGCGCTCATGTGCGAGGCGAATGATGGGCGCGAGATCGAGCAAGGCGCCGTTCCGATAACAAACGAGCGGCGCAGAGACGATGAGCGTGCGATCATCGATCAGCCGCTCGAATTCGGCGATGTCAATGGCGGCGCCTGTCTCATCGGCGCGCGCCCGCGCGATTTCCGCCCCGCGACGCTGCTGCGACAGGAAGATTTGCGAAGTCGTCGGGAAATCGAAGTCGGTCAAGACGACGCGATTTCGAACGCCGCTGAAATCGAGCGCGGAGACCAGGCTATTGACCGATTCGCTGACTGATCCGGTCACCGCCATTTCATCGGGCGAGCAGCCGACGAGCCGCGCCAGGAGGCCGCGAAGCGTTTCAAGCCGCCCGACCCAATCCTCCCAATCGGATCCTCGTGTCATGCGCCGTTCGATATAGGCGTCGATCGCCGCTTTGACTTCCACCGACATCGCGCCGTAGGAGCAGGAATTCAAATACGTCCTGGTGCGGAATATAGGAAATCTGGCGCGAAATGCATCGAGTGCAGCCGTCATATGAGTCTCCTTATCCGGCTCGCGTCGCCGCGTCGTAAATCGCCGCGCCAAGGACTGCGAGCAGCAGCGTCGGAATGCCAAAGCGCAACCACATGAACAGCAAATTCTGCGAAAACGTCGGGGAAATCCCCCATGAGAACTGCCGGAATGCTTCGGCGCGGTCGAGCCGCCACACGACCGCGACGATCGCCAGAAGGCCGCCGAAGATCGTGAAGCCGGAGCCGAAAACGAGATCCATCGGCCCGATGAGGTCAGGCCGAAACGAAGGCAGGCCGATCAATGCGGAAATCACCACGCCGGAGCCGACCAGCAGCCGCCGCTTTCCGATCCGCTCGCCGATCGGCTCCTCCATCAGGCTGACATTGATCACCTGAAACGATGCGACGACGGAAAGAAATGCGACGAGGCAAAGGCCGACGAGAAGCAGGCTGCCGAAGATCCTTCCGCCCTCCATCACCGCAAACAGCTGCGGCATCGTGCCGAACAGGAGACCCGGCCCGCTGCTCATCTCCATCGAGAAAACGAGAACGGTCGGAACGATGAACAGCGACGCGAGAAGCGAAGCGGCGGTGTCGCTGATCGCGGTTCCCGCCGCGGCCGACTGCAGCCGCGTATCGTCGCGCAAAAACTTGCCATAGACCATGACATAGGCCGCGCCGAGGCCCGCTGAAAAATAACACTGGCCGAGCGCGGCGAATACTTCTTGAACGCCGATCCGGGAAAAGTCCGGCTTGAGGAACTCGCCGACCGCCGCGACCGCGCCCGGCTGGCTCATCGCCGCATAAATGAGATACATGCATATCAGAAAGAAAAACGGCACGAATATGTTGCTGACGCGCTCGATGCCGTTAATCAGCCCACGGTCGATCACGAAGATCGCCGCCCAGGCGACCGCAATCGCGATCAGCCATGCGGGAACCGGGGCTTGAAGGGCGTCGGCGTAGTCTGACAGCCGCTCAGTCGCAAATCCTTGAGCAATCGAGACATAGGCGCTGTAAAAGACATTTCCGACGATGAGGATGTAGTATGACGCCGCCATCACGATGCCGCCGACGAGCACATAGCCGACGATGCGGCCCGGCCATCCGAATGACTTGCGCAAAACTGTGATCGTCGCGCCCCGATGGGCGCGCGCCAGCGCCAATTCCGCTGTCAGCGCGGGCACCGCGACGATCAGCATAAAGACGAGATAAAGGAGCAGGAAAGCGCTGCCGCCATAGGCGCCCATCATGTATGGAAAGCGCCACACATTGCCGAGGCCGATCGCGACGCCGGCGAGCGTCATGACGGTCGACAGGAGGTTGGTGAATTGCGGGGTCCCGGCCTCAGCCGTTCGCCCTTCCGCTTTTTTCATAGAAAGGCGTCGCCCCTGTTTCTTTTGTCGGACCTCGGTCGCAGGTCAGTAATTGATCGCCGGGCTTCCCGACGGATAAAACGCGCCCATCACCCTCATCCCGCCGGGAGATGCGCATTCGAGCGAATGGAGCTGCTTGCGCGGAAGGAAGATAATGTCTCCAGGCGCAACAGCGGCGCGGGCGTTTTCGGTCCACATGTATCCCTCGCCGGAGAGTATCATGATAGCCTCCTCATAGAGATGATGATGTGAGGCGGCGCGCGACCGCGGAATTTCGCCGATGAATTGCGTCACCTCTCTCGACCCGGTCTCTTCGCCGATCAACACCTGATAAAATCGGTTGGCCATCGGCTCGCGCTTTGACGGATCGACGCTGAAGACGCGCGCCGGCAACGTGGAATCGAAATTCGCCGGCATCGCTTCAAGCCATTCGGGGCCTTCGGGTTGCGGACAAACGGTCATCAGCAATCTGGCGGGCGACCGGCTGCGATTTTCCAGCTGGATGGCTTCCCCGGCTAAAATGAAGGCGCTGTCTTCCGCAGAAAGGTCGAATCGCCGTCCGGAAATCGTCAGCTGCAGGCTTCCCGACACCGCGAACAGAACCGCGTCGCTTGCAGCGAAGCGAAATATTTCGGAAGCGCCATTGTCAAGTTCAATCACATATTGCGAAAGGAAGCGCGCGCCGGCGCCCGCGCCGATCGCTTCGGCAAGACGCAAGGCGCCGCGCCGAAGGAACGCCGCGCTGTCGACGGTGCACACGTAGCAGCCGCCGTCGAGCGGCGATTTGAGAACGCCCCGGCCTTCTCTTGGCGTCACCGCAATTGACGCCGACGCCGCAATGTCTTCGGCGCTGGCCTCTTCATATGTGTCGGACAGCGCGTTGTGAGAACCATCGCAATATGGCGCGCGCTTCGTTCGCTTGCAGGCGCAAAGGAGCGCGTCGCCGTCGGCGTCAGCGAAAAACCGGAGCGGTTCCACGCCGCTCCCCGCATGAGAACCGTCGCAAAACGGCTGACGAGCGCTGCGGCCGCAGGCGCACCAATTATAGGGCCGGCCCGCGCGCAATTTGACAAGGCATGGCTTTCTGGCGGCGGCGATCGGGGCATTCATGTTGAAATCATCTCACGATTCCGGGAGCGTCAGCGATATTCTTTCAAAAGCATCATGGCGCTGTATAGTCGCATTTTTAGGGCCATCGCCCTATTGCGGAGCGCCCGCCCGCACCGCCGCGTCAGACAGCGAACATGGCCTCGAAAGAAACACTGGCGATCATTGTCGACACGGCGATTGATTTGTTCAACGCCCACGGCAGCGCCGCGGTGTCCGGCAACCGGATCGCAGGGGCCTGCGGCATATCCAAGGGGCACTTGCATTATCATTTCCGCACCAAGGCCGAGGTCGTGCGCGCCATCTTCGCACGCATGGTCGAGGAAATGAATGCCGGATGGTATGACGACCACCTGGAACCGTCGATCCGTCATCTCGCCGAGATGTTCGCGCGGCAAGTTCTCTTCATCTGCAATTACCGCTTCTTCTATCGCGAGCTTGCGGCATTGCTCCGCGACGACCCGCTCTTGATGTCGAGATACCGCGAAAACCGTCTCCGACGCTCGCGTGCGCTGGAGCAGTTTCTCGCCGCGGTCAAGCGCCGGGGCGAGCTGGATTTTGGCGGCGACGCGCGGCTGATCGCGACCCTGGTCGAAACACGGTGGATCATCTCCGAAAACTGGCTCAACGCGCAGGAATTCCTCGGCAGAGAGATCAGCGCGGATTGCATCCTTTCCGGTTATGATCTCGTTCTCGGCCTGCTGCGGCCCTATTTTGTCAGCGCCGAAAGCGACATTGCGGCAAATTCGCGCCAGGCGATCTCCGCCTATCTTGACGCCAATTCGGCGGTTTTTTCAAAGTCCATCTGACCAGCCTACCGATCCGGTACGCCGCCTGCGAGGATTTCGGCGAGCGTCTCGCGCCCGATATTGCCGCCGCTGACGACGCACGCGATATGGCTCGCCTTGATTTTTCCCGAAAGAGCCGCCGCGACCGATGCGGCGCCCGCGCCTTCCGCGACGATATGCGATTGCGCCGACGCTTTCTTTCGCTGACGAACTGGATGAAGTCATCGTCTCCGCGACAAAGCGCGGCGACACGGACATCCAGTCGATCGCGGGCAGCGTCAACGCCATCGGCGGCGTCAATGGCAACTGGCCGTCCGTCGTCGGCGCCTATCTCGACGAATTCGTCATCACCGCCAGCGACCAGCAAGGCGGCGGCGGCAAGAACGCGTCGATCAAGCTCGTCGATCTTCAGCGCATCGAAGTCTTGAACGGTCCGCAAGGAACGCTTTACGGCGCGAACTCGCCGGAAGCGCAAATGTCGGGGTCGCCGCGGGCTGAACCGTCGCCATGAAGTCAGCCGGTTCGCGCGGCCCATAAGCGGATAATCGAATGCAGCAGAAAGCCTCCGATGGACGCGCGCGAGCGAGCGCCGCCGACGCTTTTTCAATTGACGTGAAACGGCGAAGATCTCGGCTCTGGCCAGTCGGGCGCGGCCGGCGCGATGAATTCGGCGGCGGCCCAAATATCCGACCCATTAGAGATCCTGACGCGTCGCCGGAATCGTACTGCCAGCGTCGTTCAAGCTGAAATCGCCCGCGGAAATGGGGTGAAAGCTGCGTTGGGCGCAGCTAGTGCGCTTTCTCCCGGCAGATCAGCGTGATGTTGAAACTTTTATCGGCTAGGCTTTTCAGGCCGCCGAAAATTGCGGCGAGTAGCGAGTTGGTCATGTCGGGTTCAAGCCATTCCCTGAAGGTTGCAGCGTTCGGCGCGGCGGCGTTCTTGATGATTGGCGTCGTCGCCGGCGTCGCGATCCGCCCGCACCTTGTCGGGACGGCGCTGACCGCTGAGCTTGCGGCGGCGCGGCCG
>JBGSNB010000256.1:0-4121 GCA_041739835.1 Parvularculaceae bacterium
CGCCGGGGACGCCCTGCCCGTTCGGCAGATGGCAAGCCGCGCAGCGCTGGTAGATTTTCGCGCCCTGCGTCGCAGACGGCGTCTCGGCCGTCGCGGCGACCGACGCCATACTCAAGACAGCCGCGATCACGCAGCGCCTCATCATCAATTCGCCCCCTCCTTGAGAGCGACCCCGATAATGACGCCGGTCGAGCAGGTATAGGCGGCGGTCGAGGTGCCAAGGCACCAATTGATGTCATTGTTAAGCTGCGGCCGCGTCATCGGGCGCTCGCCTTCATTGCGATTGCACAGGCACCTGCCGCAGGCCGGCTTCCCGCAGCAGTCATTATACGAAATGATGTAATTCACATTGTCGGCCGGATTCCGGCAGGTGCCAATCCAGGTGATCGGCGACATCTCCGTGCCCGGCGGACAAGCGTTCGAGGAACCGCCGCAGCAACTGCACAGGAAGCCGTCAATTCCGCAATAGCGCCAGTAATCGCAACTGGCGGGATCGCCGGGATCCATCGGATTGCCGGTCGACTGCGGCGCCACCCCATCATAGCCGGACCCCGTCGTCGGGCTTGACGCGCGCGCGACCGGCAGAACCGGGAACACTGCGCCGCCGGTGATCAGCCCGCCAATCGTTGCCAGCACGCCGCGGCGCGAATTCATGCGCGCAAGGCCCCGCGCAACGCCTTCGCTCAGCCTGTCGAGATCCTTCATGCGCCGATCCTCTGCTTATGGTCGTGCTGATGATTGTGTGTGCGCTGCGCCGCAAATTCCTGAAGCGACGCGACGCCGCGCTCTTTCGCCTCGAATAGGCTCTCCAGATGTTCCCGGCTGTTGACGAGGCCCATGCTGGCGATCTTGCCGGCGTCGTCGACGAGCACCGCGTAGGGGAGCTTGCCGACGCCGAACGAGCGCCCGAGCGCTTCCGAGAGGACGTAGGGGAATTCTTCTAGCTTTTCGCGCGCCGCAAATGCGCGATGCTTGACTTCATCGCCGCCGTCGCTGGCGAGGATGACTTTCAACCAGTTGCGTTCCGCCGCCGCAATCGAGCGCACGATCGGCAGCAGCGTCTTGCAGACGGGACAATCCGGCGACAGGAAGAAATAAAGCTGGCTCGCGGCTTTATCGCCGATCGCAACCGCACGGCCGTCGATCGCCGTCAGCGCCAGCGTTGGGGCGGCGTCGCCGACCTTCAATCGCTGATTGACCGATAGCGCTCCGGCCGGCGCGATCCGCTCGTGAAGAACGCCAATCTGCCGCGCCAGCGCGAAGCAAACGACGGCCAGCGCCAGCACGACGACGCCAAGCAGGATCTGCGATGCAATAAGCGCGCCGATCATCGCATGTGCCCTGCTGCATGAAACCGCGCCGCATTCGCCCGCAACCCTTCAAAGGCGAGATACAGTGCCGCTGCCGAAAAGGCGAAAACAATAGCCGACACGATGTCAAAGAGGCCAAGGCTGCGCGCGCCGACGGGCGCCGCAGCCGACAGCGCGAAAGTCGCCAGACCGAAATTCCTGAAAATCAACACCGGCGTCAACCGCTCGCCTGATGCGCCGAAACTGCAGCCGCAATCAATGTCGCGGCGCCCGCGCGCCAGATTGACGCCGATCGCGGTCGCGTAAGCGAGCAAGAGCCCGGCGGCGCCAATCGCGGCGATGGCGCGAAACGCCGGCGCCAACAGCCCTACAGCAACGACAAGCTCTATTGCGACGACCGTCGCCAAGATGAATGGCGCAAGAACGTCCGGCGCAACCCGGTATGCCCTGACAATGGCGACGGCGCGCTGAAAGTCGGTCAGCTTGTGCGCCGCCGACGCCGCAAAAAGCGCGGCCAGCGTCACAGCCAAAGCCAGGGAGATCGCCGGATCGATGAGCAACCGCGCGCCTCCTATTTGTCGGCGATGATCGCGAAGGGCGACATCGCAATCTGGCCGCCGATGCGCCTGACGAATTCGCCCGAATTCGCCTTCAGAATATCGAGCGACATGTCGAGATTGAGCGAGACCAGATAGGGATCGGCGCCCGCGGTCACTTCGATTAGCATGCCGTCGCTGCGCAATGCGATCTTGTTCAAAACCTTGCGCGACTTCGGATCGATCACCCAAACCTGATTGCCGCCAGTGTCATGATCGTCAATCGTTTCGGTCTGCCGCATCAGCACATAAATCCGCCCCGCATCGTCGCTCGTCATCAGCTGCCATCCCGATGGCAACCATCGGCCCGTGGCGACGCCTTTCTTGGACATTCCCGGAATGCGGTCGCGCCAGCTTTTTTTTCTGGGGGCTTCAGCAACGATGTCTACAATCGGCCAAGCGTCGCCCGGGACCGCTTCCGCGCCGTTGAAATCGATTTCCTGAATCTTGCCGTGATAGGTCGGAAAATACCCGACCCCGTCGATGATGGCGGGACGGGTGAACATCGGCTCGTTGTCGATATCGTTGAACGGAGCGCTCATCGACTGCCCGACCTGCCTGCCGTTCGCGTCAAGCTTTGTCGAAACGACCGCGCCATTGCCGCAAAGGCTGGCGAAGCCGCCGCCCTTCAGCGCAAAGGCGTGCGTGCAGCCCGGAATATCCACATCGCCGACGATCCGGCGCTTCTCGAGGTCGACCACGGTCACCGATGATGCCGGCGTGAAATTGAAAACATAAGCGAAGCGCTCATCCGCCGACAGCTGGAACGTGCCGCGCTCGGTCAGGGTCTGCGCACGCTTGCCGCCCGGCAGCACGATTTCGCCGATCTGATTGAGGGTCGCCTTGTCGTAAATCGTCAAAACGTCGGTGCGCGCGCCGCGATGGCCGCGCTCATAAAATGTCTCGACGACATAAAGCTCGGCACGCGTCTTCGCCGCCGCAAAGTTACCGAATTGCGCCGCGCCGATGGCGCCTCGATGATGCTCGGTCGCATGGCCGACATCGGCGACGACCACCTTTCCGCTCTCGATTCCCCAAAAATTCCCGTCGACGACAAAAACGAAGCCGTCGGGATATTCGGCGGGGAGAGATTTGACGGACGGCGTCGGCTCCACCGGCAGTTCGGCCCGCGCCGGACTGAACAGAGACGCCGCCGCAATTGCTGCTGACCCGATCATCAGATAACGATTCAAGATCATGTCGCCCCTCTCCTGCGCTTGTTGCAACGCAACAAGGTCACCGCAGACAATTCTAGGACCGATGTCCTAGTTTGCAGATTGCCGCCCTTCTTCCCATGCGTCAAGCGCTTCGGCCCGGCTCTGATCGATTGCCGGAAAATCGTGGCGATTCAGGGCATTCAGGACGCCAGTCGCTTCGATCCCGACTTGCCCGCAATCCTCAGGCCTCGAATCGCGGCGGAGTCGATTCCCCGGACGAGGCTCAAAAAGCTGTGAGCTGCAATATTTGCAATCGCGCCAGCCGCCGACGACTTCTCGCGTCGGTGGCCGATGAACATCGTCTGACCTTCGATCGACGCCGAGACAAAGAGCGCAAGAAGGTCCCGGTCTTTCTTCGGCAGATCGGGACGCATCGCTGTAATCACGCGGGCGAACGCGTCGCGCTCAATTTCATAGACATGGCTCATTTCCCCGGCGGCGAATTCATTGTGGCAGGCCAGCGCCCAAAGCGCCGGGAAAAACCCGGTCGTCTCCTTCGTCGACAGATCGTTGATGAGAAACCGCACCAGGTCCTCGAACCGCTCTTCGGGCGTACGTTCGGCGTTTTCGGCGATGCGGTCGAAGTCTTCGACATAGCCTTGAATGACCGCCTCAAGGAGATCGTGCAGCAGGTCCTCTTTGTTGGCGTAATAATAGGAAAGGTTGCCGACCGTCATATCAGCCCGGTCGGCGACGTTGCGCATGGTGAGTCGCGGATATCCTTCTTCGACCAACACGTCGCGCGCGGCGGTCAAAATCGCCGCAACTGCTTGCTGCCCGCGAGGGCTCGCCGAATTGTCTCTTTTTTGAGGCTTGAGCTTGCGCATTGTCTCCCTCCGGCGCGACGTCGCGAGCGACGCGCGCCCAACTTGACCTAACCTCCAAAGAACCGCAACATATAGGACAAAGGTCCTAGATCACGAATTGAGCAGCGCCCTGCGCCCTTCGTGCGGGAAGGAAGTCGCAATGAACAAGCCATTCGCCTCTTCAGCCGACCT
>JBGSNB010000272.1:0-1711 GCA_041739835.1 Parvularculaceae bacterium
GCTCGACGAGATGCGCGGCGCGCCAGGCGGCGAGCGGGATCGGCGGCGGCGGGTTTCCACTCTGGTCATTCATAGCGGGTCGATATTAAGGTGCTTCGTTCGCTGTGCAAGGATCGTCATGCCCGCCTTTCGCCCCGCCCCGCCCTTCAATGTCAGCGTCTGGCTGAACGCGCCAGCGCCGCTCTCGCTGTCGTCCCTGTCGGGCCGGGTGGTGATGGCGGTCGCGTTCCAGATGCTGTGCCCCGGTTGCGTCTCGCACGCCCTGCCGCAGGCGCAGCGCGTGCGCGCCGCATTTTCTGAAGACGATCTCGCCGTCGTCGGGCTTCACACCGTCTTTGAGCATCATGAAGCGCAGGGAACGAAGGCGGCGCTCGCCGCCTTCCTGCAGGAGAACCGGATCGCCTTTCCCGTCGGCATCGACGCGCCGGACGATGATCGCGGCCTGCCTCAGACGATGCGCGCCTACAACATGCAGGGAACGCCGACGACGGTCCTCATCGACCGCGCCGGCGGATTGCGGCTGTCGAAATTCGGCCACATCGACGATCTGCGCCTCGGCGCGGCGATCGCGACGCTCATCGGCGAGGCGCCGGCGTAGAGCGCATCAGCGCCGGCGCCTCGATACATTCGTCTGTCAGCTGCCGCCTGATCTTTCCGCCGCAACGGCGGCGGGTCCTACGGCGCTTCCGGTTCGCCGTAGAGAAAGCGCAACTGATCCTTGAGCCTTGCGCGCCACGACGTTTCGTTGTGATCGGCGCCCTCATATTTGCGAACGACATAGTCGCGCCCCTCGACGCGCTGCTTCGCCGCGAGCCAGTTGCGGATCGCGTCATGCGTCGGGCCGTAACCGGCGTCGAGCCCTTGCGTTCCATAGTCGAATGCGAGACGCGCGCCCGGCGGGATGTCGAGCCCTTTCTCGATATCGCGGATGATGTAGGGCGTCGCGTCAGGATCGGCAGGCGCTTCGACATTCGGAAAATATCGCGAGACGATCGCCTCGGAGAGCGGGAAATGCGTCGAGACGCAGCCGCAAGCGCCGAACGCCGAAGGATGGCGCGTCACAAGAAAGAAAGACAGAAGGCCGCCCATGGATGAGCCCATATGGCTCGTGTTGAGAGGTCCCGTCAGCGTACGGAATTCCCTGTTGATGCGCGGCGCGAGTTCTTCCGTGAGGAACCGCGCATAATCCGGCGCCCCGTGCCAGGGGGAGTATTCCTCGCCGCGCCGCGCCGTCGACCAGACGCCGACGACAATCGGCGGATCGATCGCGCCCTCATCCGCGAGCGCCATGATCGCTTCGTCGACGCCCCAGTCGGTCCCGGTATTGGCGATCCGCGGGTCGAAGAGGTTTTGCCCGTCGGACATGTAAAGGACCTTGTAGCGCTTCTCCTTGTCCTCGTCGTAACCGGGCGGCAGCCATATTTCGACATGACGCGTCTCGTCGAGAATCGCTGAGGCGACATCGGTCCAGTAGACGAGCGTTCCAAGAACGCCCGACCCGCGCCAGTCGGCGACGTAGCTCGCATTGTCCTTCCTGAATTCGCCAATCTCGCGCCGCACCTCGACATTGGAATCGATTCGCAGGCGGAAATTCGGCATGACCATCCCCGACGGACCGAGCGCTTCGCCTTCCCAGGATCCGAGCGTGAACTTGTACTGAAGTTCGGTCCCCGCCGGCGCCGTGACGCGGGCCGCCCGCTCGCGCCCGTCG